>JAEZQS010000141.1 GCA_023412995.1 Pseudomonadota bacterium | reverse complement strand
CCCGGCAACAGGGCGAGCGGGCGTCGCATCTTCCACTTCCTGCGGCCCGCCGACCTCCGCCCTCGGAACCGTTTCCTCGCCCACGACGGTTACCTCAGCCACCCAGTGGTAGCCGAAGCGGGGCACGGTGCGGATGACGCGTTGCTCGTCGCCGGTATCGCCGACCGCGCGCCGCGCACGCGCCAGGGTCTGGCCGAGCAGCGCGTCGCTGGCGTCGATGCGCCACCACACCGCGCTGATCAGCTCGTCGCGCCCGACCGCCCGCTCGCGATGCTCGAGCAGGTAAATGAGGCATTCGAACGATTTCAGCGGCAGGGCGACCGCGTCGTCGCCGCTGCGAAGCTCGCGCGCGAGCGCATCGAGTTCAAAGCCCTGGAACCGGTAGCGCCGTGAAGACATGGGTCGAGCGATGCGGTGGTGCAAAGGACGCGCTGCAGCGTGGCGCAGGGGCGCGGCCGTCGAGCGTAAACCCGTGACTGTACCGTAGCGGCGATGGTGGCCCGAACGGAACGGCTGGCGGCCGCGCGTCCCGGCAGCTCCTGCCACCTGCCCGAGGGCACCGCGCCGCCCGATGCCGGCCTGGGACAGAGGTCACGCTGCGCTTGGTGCACCGGCTCCTGTTGCGATACCGCCGCACACAGGCCGCTCTCCGCCCACGCCAGCACGCGCAAGTCGCCGCGAACCCGCGGCGTGCTGGGTTCCCTGCGCAACACGAAGCAGCACGACAGGGATCGTGTAATCGCCGCCGCGAAACGCTGAATGTGTCAGCACAAGCCAGACAAGCGTCCCGGCGAAAGCGGGACCCGCCCGGCTTCCAGATCGCCTCGCGACGCAAGGGGGCCCCGGATTCTGCCGGGGCACCGTGATCGGAGTTTTCCAAAGGGGACACACGATGAACCAAACCTCGAGTTCGCAACGGGCGGGAACAGGCCGTTCCCCCTCCACGCCGTCCAGCTGTCGTGCCGCGGTGCACGACAGCAGCCTGCATGCAGCCGAACCATCCCGTCGATGGTTGCGCCGCTACATCATCCTGGCGCTCGTCGCGATCCTGCTGCTGGCGATCACGGCACCGGGCGCTTTCGGCGCCGCGCCGGAGCAGGTCACGCTCCGGTCCGGTCGGACCTACAACCTCTATGGCGACATCCTCGTCCCGACCGATGCGGGACCGGGTGTTGCAGGGGCACTCGCCGGCAACCGATGGCCACAGGCAAACCTGTTCTACGAGTTCGACGCTTCCGTCGACAACGCCCGGCGCAACGCCTTCAGGGTGTGGATCGACGACTGGCAGGTCGAAGCGGGCACGCGGTTCATCGAGAGCTCCACGGCCTCTGACCGGGTCCTTGTCCAGATTGGCAGCCAGATCGGCTGCGGCAGTTCCGTCGTCGGTATGGCGGGCGGGGTCCAGGATCTCGTCATCAGCTCCGCTGCGGGTTGCTGGGCACCCGGGGTGGTCCTGCATGAACTCGGGCACGCGCTTGGCGCCATCCACGAACAGCAGCGATCCGATCGAGCCGCATTCGTCACCATCACCGACCATGGGATCGTCGCGAACTGCGGACAGGCCACCTGGGATGCCAACTACGGGATATTCCCGACCACCGTGGCAACCGCGTACGACTATGCCTCGATCATGCATTACCCGTCGACGGCGCATTACACGTGCAACGGCAACGACGTCTACGCCGAGATCCAGGTCCTGCAAGCGCAACCTGCCGGCGCTCCCGAGGGCTCACAGAACGACTGCACCACGATTGCCGCCTGCCAGGCACTCCTTGGCGCGGACAGCATTTCCGCGCGCGACGGCTACGGCATGGCCATGCGGTACGGATACAGGATGCAGGTCGAGGTCGTTGGAAACGGGAACGGGTCCATCGTGGTGGACGGCAACCAGGAGGGCTGTGGAACGCATTGTTTCCTTGTCACCCCGGATTCCCTGTTCATCGTCCATGCGCTACCCGGAGCAGACTCCGTGGCCTCCTTCTCTGGACCGTGCGTCGGCCGTGAATGCCGGTTCCTGCCCACGGCCAACGCAACGGTGACGGTGAGGTTCAGCAGGAAGCGCAGCATTGCCGCGGCCATCTCCGCGCTGACCCGGCCCCGCAGCGAGCGGATCTTCCGGAGTGGATTCGATCCCCAGGGATAGATCGCCTTCCGGGTCTGTCGATCCCCTGGCAGATGCCGCTGGAACGGCCGCGAGAAAGGGGAGATTCGAAACTGTCGTTTTGCCACTTCACTGAAAGGGAGAACAAGATGAATCGCATGATTGCCACCCTGTGTGGGCTCCTGTTGGCACAGGCTGCAGCAGCACAGTCGTCCAGCGGCGTCGTCACGATCGACTCGATCCGGACCGGATGGAACTCGGACACGTTCGCCATCGAGACGGTACAGCCGATCGTCAATCCCGCATCGTGTCCTGCACCCGATGGTTACAGTGCCGACAGCACGGTGCCCGGATACCAGACGTACCTTTCCGCTTCGCTGACGGCGTTTTCGCTGGATTACCCGATCGTCGTCACCGTCGACAGCACCCGCTGCGTCGCCCAGCGACCCAGGATCCTGGGTGTGAACATCCTTCGCTGACGAGGGATTCCGGTCGAGGCGGGTGCCGCCGGCGCCCGCGCTCGATCGTGACGTGCTGCGCTGGGGTCTGACGACCGTGCGGGAGCCCACTGCCCGATCCTCGACGAGGCATTCTCCGGCCCACGCCTTCGCAAGAAAGGGCCAGATCGATTCCGGCTCTGCGGGGATCGCGGGGCAAGCGACTCGCCGCGGGGTTTTTCCAGGAGGGGAGCGGCAGTGGCAGGCAAACGTGTTCCCGCTTGCCCAGGATGGATGCGGCCCACGATGGATGCAATCGGGGACCCCGCGCCCGCGCCTACCCGTCCGTTTCGGCAAAAAAAAAAGCCCCGCATCGCTGCGGGGCTTTTCGTTGTCGCCCGTCCCTCGACGCCGCGCCTGCGGTGCGGCGCCAGGGACGCAGGGCTGGCGGGATCAGAAATCCATGCCGCCCATGCCGCCCATGCCACCCGGCGCGCCGCCGTGGTTGTGGGCTTCTTCCTTCTTCGGCGCCTCGGCCACCATCGCCTCGGTCGTGATGACGAGGCCCGCGATCGACGCCGCGTTCTGCAGCGCGGTGCGGGTGACCTTGGTCGGATCGAGGATACCGAGCTCGACCATGTCGCCGTACTCGCCGGTCGCGGCGTTGTAGCCGAAGTTGCCCTTGCCGTCGGCGACCTTGTTGAGGATCACGCTGGCTTCCTCGCCGGCGTTGGTGACGATCTCGCGCAGCGGCGCTTCCATCGCCCGCTTTGCGATCTGGATGCCGTGGTTCTGGTCCTCGTTGTCACCCTTGAGGCTGGCAATGCCCGAGAGCGAACGGATCAGCGCGACGCCACCGCCCGGGACCACGCCTTCCTCCACCGCCGCACGCGTGGCGTGCAGGGCGTCCTCGACGCGCGCCTTCTTCTCCTTCATCTCGACTTCGGTCGCGGCGCCGACCTTGATCACCGCCACGCCGCCGGCGAGCTTCGCCACGCGCTCCTGCAGCTTCTCGCGGTCGTAGTCGGAGGATGTCTCCTCGATCTGCGCCTTGATCTGCTTGATGCGCGACTGGATCGCGCCGGCTTCGCCCGCGCCGTCGATGATGGTGGTGTTCTCCTTCGAGATGATCACCTTCTTCGCGCGGCCGAGATCCTTCAGGGTGGCCTTCTCGAGCTGCAGGCCGACTTCCTCGGAGATCACCTGGCCACCGGTCAGGATCGCCATGTCCTCCAGCATCGCCTTGCGGCGGTCGCCGAAGCCCGGCGCCTTGACGGCGGCGACCTTGACGATGCCGCGGATGGTGTTGACCACCAGCGTCGCCAGCGCCTCGCCCTCGACTTCCTCGGCGACGATCAGCAGCGGCTTGCCCGCCTTGGCGACGCCTTCCAGCACCGGCAGCAGCTCGCGCACGTTGGAGATCTTCTTGTCGTGCAGCAGCACGTACGGCTCTTCCAGCTCGACCTGCTGGCTCTGCTGGTTGTTGATGAAGTACGGCGAGAGGTAGCCGCGGTCGAACTGCATGCCCTCGACGACGTCGAGTTCGTTCTGCAGGCCCGAGCCTTCCTCGACCGTGATGACGCCTTCCTTGCCGACCTTGTCCATCGCCTGCGCGATGAGCTGGCCGATGGCGTCGTCGCCGTTGGCCGAGATGGTGCCGACCTGCGCGATCGACTTGGAATCGGCGGACGGCTTGGAGAGCTTCTTGAGCTCCTCGACCGCGCCGACCACGGCCTTGTCGATGCCGCGCTTGAGGTCCATCGGGTTCATGCCGGCCGCGACCGCCTTGAGGCCTTCGCGGATCAGCGCCTGCGCCAGCACGGTGGCGGTGGTGGTGCCGTCACCCGCGACGTCGGACGTCTTGGAGGCGACTTCCTTCACCATCTGCGCGCCCATGTTCTCGAACTTGTCGGCGAGTTCGATCTCCTTGGCGACGGACACGCCGTCCTTGGTGATCGTCGGCGCGCCGAAGCTCTTGTCGAGCACGACGTTGCGGCCCTTCGGGCCGAGCGTGGCCTTGACGGCATTGGCGAGGGTGTTGACGCCGCGCAGGATGCGCGCGCGCGCGTCTTCGGAGAAGCGGATTTCCTTGGCTGCCATGGGGTGAAACTCCGGGAATGGGGAATGGGGAATGGAGAATGGAGAATGGTCAGAAGCAAGGGCGGTGGAACCGGGAGGGACTGCGGAACCGGAGCGATGGGCTCTTACGATTCCCGATTCCCCATTCCCGATTCCCGGCCATCACTTCTCGACCACCGCGATCAGGTCTTCCTCGCGCATGACCAGCAGTTCCTGGCCATCGACCTTCACCTCGGTGCCCGAGTACTTGCCGAACAGGACGGTGTCGCCGACCTTGACCGCCATCGGGCGGACCTTGCCGTCTTCCTGGATCTTGCCGGTGCCGGCGGCGATGACTTCGCCCTTGATCGGCTTTTCGGCAGCGGCGTCGGGGATCACGATGCCGCCGGCCGACTTGGTTTCGGCTTCCAGGCGCTTGATGATGACGCGGTCGTGCAGCGGACGAAGCTTCATGGATGTCTCCATCAAAGTGGTTGAAAAGAAAGGACTTGGAGGATTCTGTTAGCACTCGCACTCGGTGAGTGCCAATTCTAGCCGCGCAGGCGGCCCAGCGGAAGGGGTCATGGCGGGCGTCGCGCAGACGTGCGGCCCGTCACGCCGCATTCAACCCCGGCGGCCTCCCGCGGCCACGCGGACGCCGGACGCGAGCAGTGCGAGCCCGCGGGCAACCACCGGCACGCGCGTGCCCTGCCCGTCGGGTGGCGCCGCCCTGTCCGATCCGGCGCCGGCCGCTATAGTGGGCCGGTCCGCGTCCCGCGGGCGACGATCCAGGGGATCCATCCGACATGCTCTCTGCACGACGCGCGCACCGCGCCGCGCTTGCCTGCGCCACCGTCCTCGTCCTCGCCGCCGCGCCGGCCGCGGCCCAGTTCGTCCCGCTCGTCGGCGGCACGCCGGCGGTGCAGGACTTCGACGGACTCGCCGCGAGCGGCAGTGCCGCCACCCTGCCCGACGGCTGGGCGCTGGCCGAAGCCGGCAGCAACGCGAACGCCACCTACCAGGCGGACGACGGCGCGACCAATTCGGGCAACACCTACAGCTACGGCGCCCCCGGCAATGGCGAGCGGGCGTTCGGCATGCTCCGCTCGGGCTCGCTGCAGCCGACCCTCGGCGCACACCTGCGAAACGACAGCACGCTGGTCGTGCACGCCATCGACGTCGCCTACACCGGCGAGCAGTGGCGCCTGGGCGCCAGCGGCCGTGCCGACCGCCTCGACTTCCAGTACAGCCTCGATGCCGCCTCGCTGGTCGATGGCGCCGCCACCTGGCAGGACCTCGACGCACTCGACTTCGCCTCGCCCACCACCACCGGCAGCGTGGGCGCCCGCGATGGCAATGCCGCCGCCAACCGCACCGGCGTTTCCGGGCGCATTAACGGGCTGGCACTGGCGCCCGGTGCCACGCTGTGGGTGCGCTGGATGGACCAGGACATCGCCGGCGCCGAGGATGGCCTGGCGATGGACGACATCCGCTTCGCGATCGACGGCGAACCGCCGGTGGACGATCCCCCTTCCGTCCTCGCCACCGTGCCGGCCGACGGCGCCACCGGCGTGGCGCTGGACGCGAGCCTCGTCGTCACGTTCGACGAACCGGTCGCCGTGGCCGGGGCGTGGTTCACCATCGGCTGCGCGGTGTCAGGCAACCATGCCGCCGACGCCAGCGGCGGACCGGCCAGCTGGACCCTGGCGCCCACGGCGACCTTCGCGGCGGACGAGGCCTGCACCCTGGCGCTGCATGCCGAGGGCATCACCGACCTCGATGGCGTGCCCGACCATCCGCTGGCCGACACCGTCATCGGTTTCCGCACGCGCGACCCGGCCACCACGCCGCCGACCGTGCTGTCGATCGCCCCGGCCGATGGCGCCACCCAGGTTCCGCCGTCGAGCGCGATCGAGGTCGCCTTCAGCGAAGCCGTGACCACCGCACCCGGCGCCTTCTCGCTCGCCTGCGACGGCAGCGCCATCGCGCTCGACGAATCGGGCAGCGGCGATGCGCGAACGCTCCTGCCGGCGACGGCGCTGCCCGATGGGGGGGCGTGCGAATTCACCGTGCACGCCGGCGCGGTCGTCAACGCCTGGGACGTGCCGCTCGCGGCCGACGTGGCGAGCCGCTTCACCGTCAGCAGCGGTGCGGGCGGCTACTACGGCACCGTCAACACCGCCACGCCCGGCCAGTTGCGCTGCACCCTGCACCAGCTGATCCGGGGCCACACCGCCTACCCGTACAGCGGCTCCGGCACCACGACCTGGACCATCCTCGAAACCGCGCAGGCCGACGCGGAGCATCCCGGCAAGGTCCTCGACGTCTATCGCAACCGCCTCTATGACGCCGTCGCCGACCGCGCCGGCACCGGCAGCGGCATCACCTACAACCGCGAGCACACCTGGCCCAACTCGCTCGGCTTCCCAAGCGCGACCGGCAACCTCGGCCTGCCGAACGCCCCCTACACCGACACCCATATGCTGTGGCTGTCGGACACGCAGTACAACGCCGATCGCGGCAACAAGCCGTTCGCGTACTGCAACGCCGCCTGCGGCGAACGCGCGACGGAAGCCAACGGCGGCATCGGCGGCGGCAGCGGCAGCTATCCCGGCAACTCCAACTGGGTGCGCAGCCCGGACGGCAACCAGGGGGCCTTCGAGGCCTGGGGCGCACGCAAGGGCGAGATGGCGCGCGCGATCTTCTACATGGCGATCCGCTACGAGGGCGGCGTGGACCCGGTGAGCGGCCAGGACGAGCCCGAACTCGAACTCACCGACATCCGCAGCCAGATCGTGCAGTCGAACAACTACGCGCAGACAGCCTACATGGGCCTGCTCACGGACCTCCTCGCCTGGCACCAGGCCGATCCGCCGGATGCGGCGGAAGCCGCGCGCAACGACGTGATCCAGGGCTTCCAGGGCAACCGCAACCCTTTCGTGGACCATCCGGAGTGGGCCACGCGCGCGCTGTTCGAATCGACCAGTCCGGCGGTGTGCGAGCCGCTCGATGCCGACCGCCTCTTTGCCGACGGCTTCGACGGCCCATAGGAGGGCACGGAAGGGACTCGCCCGGCGGGCAATGCGATAATCAGCGACCCGATCCGGCGTGGATGCCTGCGTGCCTGCCCTCATCGTCCATTGCAGTTGCCCTGACGCGGAGACCGCCGAACGGATCGCGCGCGCGCTCGTGGAGGAACGGCTGGCGGCGTGCGTGCAGTCGCTCGGCGACGTGCGCTCGACCTATCGCTGGGACGGCGAGGTGCGCACCGAAGGCGAAGTGCTGCTGCTGGCCAAGACCACGCGCGCGCAGCTCGAGGCGCTGAAGGCGCGCGTCAACGCGCTGCATCCCTACGAGGTGCCCGAGCTGCTCGCGCTGGAGGTCGTCGATGGCCTCGCGCCGTATCTCGCCTGGATCGACGAGGCCTGCCAGCCACAATGAACATCCTGCAAGCCACGCGGTCCAAGCCCGGTCCCGTTGCCGTCCCCTGAACCCGGAGTCGAGCCCGATGCGCCATCTGCTGGCGGCCGTTGCCGCCCTCATCGCCCTTGCCGGCAGCGTGCACGCGCAGGAACAGGACGGCCTGCTGCCGGTCGAGCAGGCGTTCACGCTGGAAGCACGCATCGAGGCGCCGGGCAGCATTGCGCTGCACTGGGAAATCGCGCCGGACTATTACCTCTACCGGTCGCGCATCAAGGCGAAGACCACGCAGCCAGGCCTCACCCTCGGTACGCTCGACCTGCCCGATGGCGAGCGCAAGCACGACGAGTTCCTCGGCCACGTCGAGGTCTACCACCACGCGCTCGATGCGCGCCTGCCCTACACGCGCGCCGCCGGCGAGACGGTGCCGCTTGCCGTCACCCTGACGGTGCAGGGCTGCCACGAGGTCGACCCGAAGATCTGCTATCCGCCGCACCCGGTCACGCTGTCGCTGGCGGAACCGGCCCGCGCGCCGGTCGCGGGCGAGGCCGCCGCGACGCCATTCGGCAGCGCGGAGGAAGGCAGCTCGCTGGTCCAGCTCGGCGGCGCCAGCGGCAGCAGCGACGCCGCGCCCCTTCCCCCCGAACAGGCCTTCGTGTTCGAGGCCATCGCGCAAAGCCCGACCGCGCTGCTGGCGCGCTGGACCATGCCGAAGGGCTACTACCTCTACCGCGACAAGACGGTGCTGTCGCTCACCGATGCGGCGGGCGTGCGCCTGGGCGCACCGCAGTGGCCGCAGGGCGTGCCGCATACCGACGAGCACTTCGGCACGGTCGAGGTGTATTTCGACCAGGTCGAACTGCCGCTGCCGCTGGCGCGCGAGAACGGCGCCGCGCGCACCGTGCACCTGCATGCCGAATACCAGGGTTGCCAGGACAATGGCCTGTGCTACCCGGTGATGGCGCACGACGTCGCGGTGGAACTGCCGCCCGCGACCGACGCGCAGCTCGCGGCGGCCGACGCCGCATTCGTGCCGATGGCCACGGCCGCGCCGGCCGCTGCCGACGACAATGCGCTGCGCAGCACGCCGCCCGAGCCCGGCTTCGCCACGCTGCTTGGCGTGCTGCTGCTGGCGCTGGCGGGCGGTCTGATCCTCAACCTCATGCCGTGCGTGCTGCCGGTGCTTTCGCTCAAGGTGCTCGGCCTTGCGCAAAGCGGCGAGAGCGCGGCCAAGGCGCGTACGCATGCGCTCTGGTACACCGCCGGCGTGCTGGTGGCCTTCTGCGCGGTCGGCCTGGCGGTGATCGGCCTGCGCGCGGCGGGCAATGCACTCGGCTGGGGCTTCCAGCTGCAGCAGCCGCTGTTCGTGGCGGTGCTGGTGTACGTGCTGTTCGCGATCGGCCTGTCGCTCTCGGGGGTGTTCACCCTCGGCGCGGGGCTTGCCGGCGTCGGCCAGTCCCTCGGCAGCCGCAGCGGGCCGGCTGGCGATTTCTTCACCGGCGTGCTGGCGGTGGTCGTCGCCAGTCCCTGCACGGCGCCCTTCATGGGCACGGCGCTGGCCTACGCCTTTGCCGCGTCTTCGGCGCTGGCGCTGCTGGTGTTCCTCGCCCTCGGGCTCGGCCTCGCGCTGCCCTTCCTCCTGGTCGGATTCGTGCCGGGGCTGGCCAGGCGCCTGCCGCGGCCGGGCGCCTGGATGGAAACCCTGAAGCAGTTCCTCGCCTTCCCGATGTACCTCACCGCGGTCTGGCTGGTGTGGGTGCTCGGCAACCAGCGCGGCATCGACGCGGTGGCCTGGGTGCTGCTTGGCGCCACCCTGCTCGCGCTCGGCATGTGGTGGTGGGAGCGCAGCCGCTGGGGCGGCAGGCTGGCGCCGCGACTGCTCGCCGGCGCGGTACTGCTGGTCGCGCTGGTGCCGCTGCTGCAGGTCGCCCTGCTGCCGCCGGCCGCTGCCAATGCCGCCACGGTGACGGGCGACAGCGTGCCGTATTCGGCCGAGCGCCTTGCAGACCTGCGCCAGCAGGGCCGTGGCGTGTTCGTCGACATCGGCGCGGACTGGTGCGTCACCTGCAAGGTCAACGAAAAGGCCGTGATCGACACCCAGGCGTTCCGCGACCTCCTCGCCCGCACCGACACGGTGCTGATGACGGGCGACTGGACCAACGTCGATCCGGCGATCACCGCCTTCCTGCAGGAATACAAGGCCGTCGGCGTGCCGCTCTACGTGGTGTTCCGCCCCGGTCAGCCCGGCAAGCCGCTGCCCACGGTGCTGACCCAGGGCATCGTGGCCGCCGCACTCGGCGGCAGCTGAGGTGGCGCTCGACCGCACCCACCTGCTGGTGGTGGCTCTGGCAGTAGCCGGCGCCGGCGCGGGCCTCCTTGCCGGACGCCTGCTGCAGCCCGAGGCGAGCCGCGCGACCGCCATGAACGCCGCGCCGGCCGCCATCGTCGGCAGCGAGCGCCTGGACGCGCGCCTGCCCGGCCTCGACGGCAAGCCGCTGGCCCTGTCGCAGTGGGACGGCAAGCTGGTGCTGCTCAACTTCTGGGCCAGCTGGTGCGCGCCATGCGTGGCCGAGATGCCGCTGCTGGATGCGACCCAGCAACGCCTCGCCCCACGCGGGTTGCAGGTGGTCGGCATCGCCGCCGACGAGGAGGCGCCCACGCGCGATTTCCTCGTCCGCCATCCGGTCGCCTACCCGATCCTGCTCGATGCACCCGGCGCAGGCACCGACCTGTCGCTGCGTTACGGCAACGACCGCTCGGTGCTGCCGTACTCGGTCCTGGTCGGGCGCGACGGCCGCGTGCTGGCGCGCCACTTCGGCGATTTCAACGCGAAGTCGCTGCAGGCCTGGCTGGAGCCGCACCTGTAGCGCGGCGGGCAACATACCAGCCGGGGGGCCGGCCCTCTAACCTGCGAATCACGTGAAACGGCGGCAAACGTCGCCGAACGGTGCGGTTCTAGACAAAACGCGGGCGCTCGCGCAGACTTCCGCCCCTTTCCGGCCCTGCCGGGCGCGGAGTCGGCCGTGGCGCGCATCCTGGTCCTGCACGGACCCAACCTCAACCTGCTCGGTACGCGCGAGCCCGCCCGCTACGGCACCACGACGCTGGCGGAAATCGATGCCGGGTTGCTGCGCACCGCGGCCGCCGCCGGCCACGAACTGGAAGCGCTGCAGTCCAATGCAGAGCACGTGCTGCTCGAGCGCGTGCACGCGGCAGGCGCCGACGGCACCGCCATCGCGCTGGTGAACCCGGCCGCGTTCACCCACACCAGCATTGCCCTGCGCGATGCCCTGCTGGCGGTGGCGCTGCCTTTCATCGAGGTGCACCTCAGCAACATCCACGCGCGCGAGCCGTTCCGCCGCCACTCGTACTTCTCCGACATCGCCATTGGCGTCATCGCCGGTTTCGGCGCCCATGGCTACCAGCTCGCGCTGGCCGCCGCCCTCGGGCGGCTGGCCGGCACCGATCCGTCCTCCACCGCGTGCTAAGGAGTCCCGATGGACCTCCGCAAGATCAAGAAACTCATCGACCTGCTCGAGGAATCCAACCTCGCCGAGCTGGAGATCAAGGAAGGCGAGGAGATCGTGCGCCTGTCGCGCATCCCCAAGGGGATGGCGACCGCGTTGCCGCCGGCGCCGGTGCAGCCCCTGCGCATCGAGGCCGCGGCGCCCGCGCCGGCTCCCGCCGCGGCGGCGCCGGCCGCCAGCACCGTGCCCGAGGGCCACGTGGTGACGGCGCCGATGGTCGGCACCTTCTACGCCTCCGCCAACCCCGAATCCCCGCCGTTCGTGAAGGTCGGCCAGGCGGTGAAGGTTGGCGACACCCTCGGCATCATCGAGGCGATGAAGATGTTCAACCAGATCGAAGCCGACGCCAGCGGCACCGTCGTCGCGATCCTGGTCGGCAACGGCCAGGCGGTGGAGTTCGACGAGCCGATGTTTGTGATTGGCTGAAATGCAGGGAATCGGGAATGGGGAATGGGGAATCGCCAAAGCGGCCGCACGAGCGCCTGGACGTCTGGCAGGACGCCATGGCGCTCGTCGAGACCGTGTACCGGCTTTCGAGGTCGTTCCCCGCTGCCGAACGATTCGGCTTGACCCCGCAGGTGCGGCGCTGCGCCGTGAGTGTTCCGTCCAACATCGCGGAAGGTGCGGCGCGCCGCTCGACGGCCGAGTACCTGCGCTTCCTGTCCATCGCCCGTGGGTCGCTTTCGGAACTCGCTACCCAGATGCAGATCGCCGTGCGCCTGCGCTACCTGGAACCCGCGCCACACTTCGCCCAGCAGGTCGATGCGGTGTTTGCGCGGCTGACCGCCCTGATGAACGTGCTGCAGAAGAGCGAGGACGCGAGATGACCGCCTTTAGCCATTCCCCATTCCCCATTCCCCATTCCCATGCTCTCTAAAGTCCTCATCGCCAATCGCGGCGAAATCGCGTTGCGCGTGCTGCGTGCCTGCCACGCGCTCGGCATCCGCACGGTGGCGGTGCATTCGACCGCCGATCGCAACCTCAAGCACGTCGGGATGGCGGACGAGTCGATCTGCATCGGCCCGCCGCCGCCGGCGGAGAGTTACCTCAACATCCCGCGCATCATCGCCGCGGCCGAGGTGACCGATGCGCAGGCCATCCATCCCGGTTACGGCTTCCTGTCCGAGAACGCGGACTTCGCCGAGCGGGTGGAGAAGTCCGGCTTCGTGTTCATCGGACCGACGCCGGGCGTGATCCGCCTGATGGGCGACAAGGTGGAGGCGATCCGCGCCATGAAGGAGGCCGGCGTGCCGTGCGTGCCGGGCTCGGGCGGGCCGCTCGACGACGACCCGGCGCGCAACACGAAGATCGCGCGCGAGATCGGCTACCCGGTGATCATCAAGGCGGCCGGCGGCGGCGGCGGCCGCGGCATGCGCGTGGTGCACACCGAGGCGCACCTGGTCAATGCGATCGCCATGACGCGCTCGGAAGCGAAGGCCGCGTTCGGCAACGACCAGGTCTACATGGAGAAATTCCTCGAGAACCCGCGCCACGTCGAAATCCAGGTGCTGGCCGATGGGCAGGGCGGGGCGATCCACCTGGGCGAGCGCGACTGCTCGATGCAGCGCCGCCACCAGAAGGTGGTGGAGGAAGCGCCGGCACCTGGCATCACGCCCCGGCAACGCGAGGCGATCGGCAAGGTATGCGTCGAAGCTTGCCTGCGCATCGGCTATCGCGGCGCCGGCACGTTCGAGTTCCTGTACGAGAACGGGCGCTTCTATTTCATCGAGATGAACACGCGCATCCAGGTCGAACACCCGGTGACGGAACTGGTCACCGGGACCGACCTCGTGCGCGAACAGCTGCTGATCGCTTCCGGCGGCAAGCTGACCCTGCGCCAGGAAGACGTGCACCTCACCGGCCACGCGATCGAATGCCGCATCAACGCCGAGGACCCGGAGTCGTTCCTGCCGAGCCCCGGCACCGTCAAGCGCTTCGAGGCGCCGGGCGGCCCCGGCGTGCGCGTCGATACGCATGTCTACGACGGCTACCGCATCCCGCCCAACTACGACTCGATGATCGGCAAGCTGATCGTGCACGGCCGCGACCGCGAAACCGCGATCGCGCGCATGCGCATCGCCCTGGCCGAGATGGTGGTCGAAGGCATCAAGACCAACGTCCCCCTGCAGCAGCGCATCCTCGCCGACGGCGGTTTCCAGGCCGGCGGCCAGAACATCCACTACCTCGAACGCCGCATGGCCGAGGCGCGCGAGAAGGCGATCGGGCTGTGAAGCGGGGAATAGGGAATGGGGAATGGGGAATGGTTGAAGCCAAAGCGGGGAGCAGCTCACGAAGCTGCTGGTGCCCGGGCCCTTTCGCATGTCCGCCAAGCGCGTGAATCCATACCTGTGCTCCTGACCATTCCCTATTCCCCATTCCCCATTCCCAGCCCCCGACCCATGTGGCTCGAACTTTCCCTCACCGTGCGCGCTGCCGAGCAGGAGCGGGTGGAACTGGCGCTCGAGGACGCCGGTGCGCTGGCGGTGACCCTGCTCGACGCCGACGCGGGCACGCCCGGGGAGCGGGCGATCCTCGAACCCGGCGTGGGCGAGACGCCCTTGTGGGACGACCTTGCACTGACGGCGCTGTTCGATGCGGCGGCCGACCGCGCCGGGCTGCTGCACGTGCTGGGTGAGCTGTTGCCCGAGCTCGACCCGGCGCGGGTGCGCTTCCGCGAGGTGGAGGACCAGGACTGGACGCGCGTGTGGATGGACGATTTCCACCCCATGCGCTTCGGCCGGCGGCTGTGGATCTATCCCTGGAACGTGGAGCCGCCGGACGACGGCAGCGAGCGTGCGCTGGTGCGGCTGGATCCGGGCCTTGCCTTCGGCACCGGCACCCACCCGACCACGGCGCTGTGCCTGGAATGGCTCGATGCGCAGGACCTCGCGGGTCGCTCGGTACTCGACTACGGCTGCGGCTCGGGCGTGCTCGCGCTGGCCGCGCTGCAACTCGGCGCGGCGCGGGTCACCGGCATCGACAACGATCCGCAGGCGCTGGCGGCGAGCCGCGACAATGCCGAGCGCAACGGCGTCGGCGCGCGCCTGTCGCTGCTGGCGCCGGAAGACTTCACCGACACGCCGGCCGACGTGCTCGTCGCCAACATCCTCGCCGGCCCGCTGGCCGAACTCGCGCCGCGCTTTGCCCGCTGCACCAGGCCCGGCGCGCCCATCGCGCTGTCGGGCATCCTCGCCGGGCAGGAACACGAACTGCTGCAGCGCTACGCCGCCGACTTCGACGACCTGCGCGTCGAAACGCGCGACGACTGGGTCCGGATCTCTGGCCGTCGGCGGTGACCGGCACGCCAGGGCTGCCACACGGAAGCGCCGCGACTTCCTTTGATTGACGCGCCGCATGCGCCCGGTCGCGCGGGTCAGTCCCTGCCCTGCAGCAGGCTGCGCAGGAACGGCAGCGTGATGCGCCGCTTCGCCGCGAGCGACGCCGCATCGATGCCGTCCAGCAGGGCGAGGAGCGAGGGAAGGTCGCGCTTGCGGCGGGTGAAGAGCCAGTCGAGTGCTGCGTCGTCGAGCTCGATGCCGCGGGCGCGGGCGCGCCCGCGCAGCAGGTCGCGTGGGGGGGCGGGGGGGGCGGGGGGGGGGCACA
>JAEZQS010000119.1 GCA_023412995.1 Pseudomonadota bacterium | reverse complement strand
GCCCGGCGCCGGCGCACGGCCGCCGGCGCGGCGGTCGCGCAAACCCGGGACAAGAAAAAGCCGGCTAGCGCCGGCTTCTTCGGTGACGCGGCCGGACAGGTGTCAGGCCAGCGCCTTGATGTGCGCGGTGAGGCGGCTCTTGTGGCGCGATGCCTTGTTCTTGTGGATCAGGCCACGCGCGGCATAGCGGTCCATGACCGGCTCGGCGATCCGGAAGGCCGCTTCCGCGCGGGACTTGTCCTTCGCCTCGATCGCCTTGACGACGTTCTTGATGGCGGTGCGGACCATCGAACGCGCACTGGCGTTGCGCTGGCGGTGCTGCTCGGACTGGCGCGCACGCTTCTTCGCGGACTTGATGTTGGCCAAGGGGTGACTCCGGTAAACGGGGGCGGAAAAAGACTGCCGATTATGAAGCCGCGGGTTTTCGCCGTCAATCCGCCCCGGGCGGAAAGGGCGTGCCGGCGCAATGCCACCCGGGGCGTCCCGCGCGGGCACGCCGGCGACCGGTGGCACCGCGCATGAGCCGCCCGGGCCTGCTGCGTTCGCTCGCCAGCGTCAGCAGCGGCACCTTCGTCTCGCGCCTCCTCGGGCTGGTGCGCGAGCAGGCCATTGCCTGGGCCTTCGGCGCCAATGCGGCAACGGATGCCTTCTGGGTCGCCTTCCGCATCCCCAATTTCCTGCGCCGGCTGTTTGCCGAAGGCTCCTTCTCGGTGGCGTTCGTGCCGGTGTTCACCGAGTACAAGGAAACCCGCAGCCCCGGGGAACTGCGCGAACTGGTCGCCCGCACCGCCGGCACCCTCGGCGGCGTGCTGCTGGTCGTCACGGCGCTCGGCGTGGCCGGCGCGGGCTGGCTCGCACGCGGTTTCGCGCCCGGCTCGATCGACGAGCCGGCCAAGCTGGCGCTCACCACCGACCTGCTGCGGGTTACCTTCCCCTTCCTGCTGTTCGTGTCGCTGACCGCGCTCGCCGCCGGTGCCCTCAACAGCTTCCACCGCTTCCTGCTGCCGGCGCTGACGCCGGTGATCCTCAACCTGTGCATGATCGCGGGCGCGCTGTGGGCGGCGCCGTATTTCGACGTACCGATCATGGCGCTGGGCTGGGCGATCCTGGCCGCCGGCGTGTTGCAGCTGCTGGTGCAGTTGCCGGCACTGCGCGGGCTCGGGCTGCTCGCGCTGCCCCGCTGGGGATGGAAGCACCCCGGCGTGCGCCGGATCCTCAAGCTGATGGTGCCCACCCTGTTCGGCTCGTCGGTCGCGCAGGTCAACCTGCTGCTGGACACGCTCATCGCCTCGTTCCTCATTTCCGGTTCGCAGACCTGGCTGGCGCAGTCGGACCGGCTGCTCGAGTTCCCGCTCGGCCTGTTCGGCGTCGCGCTCGGTACCGTGATCCTGCCCTCGCTGTCGCGCCACCATGTCGCCACCGACGGGGCGGCATTTGCCCGTGCGCTGGACTGGGGACTGCGAACGGCGCTGCTGATCGCGGTCCCCGCCATGATCGCGCTGGCGATGCTGGCGCGGCCGCTGCTCGCGACGCTGCTGCAACACGGCCGCTTCACCGCGCACGACGTCGAGATGGCATCGCTGTCGCTCTCCGCGTTGGCCCTCGGCCTGCCCGCGTTTGCCCTCGTCAAGGTCGTCGCGCCGGCCTTCTACGCGCGCCAGGACACCACCACGCCAGTGCGCGCCGGCATCGCGGCGATGGTCGCCAACATGGTGCTCAACGTGCTGCTGGTGGGCGTGCTGTTCGCGCTCTGGCATGGCCCGGACGACCTCGGCGGCGGCTGGCTTGCCGCCATTTCACGCGTGCCCGGCCTGCACATGGCACTGGCGCTGGCGAGCGCGATCGCCAGCTGGCTCAACCTGGCGCTGCTGTGGCGTGCCCTGCGGCGCGATGGCGTCTACCGGCGCCAGCCGGGGTGGGGCGCCCACATCCTGCGGCTCGGCGCCGCGTGCGTCGCGATGGCGCTCGTGCTGGCCATCGGCCTCCACCAATGGCCCGACTGGAGCGCCTGGTCGCCACTGCGTCGCGTCATCCGGCTGGGCGTGCTGGTGGCGGCCGGCGGCGGCACCTTCCTGGCCGTGCTCGTCGCCTGCGGTTTCCGCCTGCACCACCTGCGCGCCGACCAGGCCGCGGGCTGATCCGCGGTCCCGGCCGCGCCGGCGTCTGCTGGCAACGCGGTATCGCAGGCCCGCAGCGCGCGCCTGCTAGCATAAGCCCGTCCCTGCGCCGGTCTGTGGCAGGCGCTGGCCGCGGGCGCGATGCACCGCTGGAATCCTGGCGCCCGCTGGCCCGGCGCCGCCCTTGCCAGCACCCACGGAACCTGCCCGCCCATGTCGGACGTGCTTCTTCTCCTGCTGGTCGCGCTCCCCTTCGCCGGCAGCGTGGCCGCTGCCCTGCTGCCGGCCAACGCCCGCAACGCCGAAGCGTGGCTCGCAGGCGCGATCGCACTCGCGTGCCTGCTGCTGGCCGTGCTCGCGTGGCCGGCGGTGCGCGCCGGCGAGGCGCTGCGCCTGCACTGGGCGTGGATGCCGGCCGCCGGCCTGGACGCCAGCCTGCGCATGGATGGCTTCGCCTGGCTCTTCTGCGTGCTGGTCACCGCGATCGGCGCGCTGGTGGTGCTGTATGCCCGCTACTACCTTTCCCCGCAGGATCCGGTCCCGCGCTTCTTCGCCTTCCTGCTCGCCTTCATGGGCTCGATGCTCGGCCTGGTGCTGTCGGGCAACCTCGTCCAGCTGGTCTTCTTCTGGGAGCTGACCAGCCTGGTCTCGTTCCTGCTGATCGGCTACTGGCACCACAACCAGGCGGCGCGCGATGGCGCACGCATGGCGCTGGTGGTGACCGCCACCGGCGGACTCGCCATGTTCGGTGGCGTGCTGCTGCTCGGCCACATTGCGGGAAGCTACGACCTCGACCGCGTGCTGGCCGCCGGTGACGCGATCCGCGCGCACCGCCTGTACCTGCCGATGCTGGTCCTGCTGCTGCTGGGCGCCTTCACCAAGAGCGCGCAGTTCCCGTTCCACTTCTGGCTGCCGCACGCGATGGCGGCGCCCACGCCGGTTTCGGCCTACCTGCATTCGGCGACGATGGTGAAGGCGGGCGTGTTCCTGCTCGCGCGGCTGTGGCCGGTGCTGGCAGGCACCGACGAATGGTTCTGGCTGGTCGGCGGCGCAGGCCTCGCGACCCTGCTGATCGGCGGCACCCTGGCGCTGTTCCAGCAGGACCTCAAGGGCCTGCTGGCGTACTCGACCATCAGCAACCTCGGCCTGATCACCTTCCTGCTCGGCCTCAACAGTCCGCTGGCGGCGGTTGCGGCGATGTTCCACATGGTCAATCACGCCATCTTCAAGGCGTCGCTGTTCATGGCCACCGGCATCATCGACCACGAGAGCGGCACCCGCGACATCCGTCGCCTTTCCGGGCTGCGCCGCCTGATGCCCTACACCGCGACGCTCGCGATGGTCGCCTGTGCGGCGATGGCGGGCGTGCCGCTGCTGAACGGGTTCATCTCCAAGGAGATGTTCTTCCACGAGGCGATCGAAGCCACCACGCCGTGGCCGCTGCTCGGCGAACTGCTCCCCTATGCGGCGATGGCGGCGAGCATGCTTGGCGTCGCCTATTCGCTGCGCTTCATCCACGGCGCCTTCTTCGGGCCGCCGCCGACCGACCTGCCGCGGATGCCGCACGAGCCGCCGCACTGGATGCGCTTCCCGGTCGAACTGCTCGTGCTCGCCTGCGTCCTGCTGGGTGTCTTTCCCGCCGTGGCGGCGGGGCCGGCGCTTGCCGCGGCGGCGCACGCCGTGCTCGGCGTGGCGACGCCCCGCTACAACCTGGCGGTATGGCACGGCTTCACCGTGCCGCTGGCGATGAGCGTGGCCGCGATGGGTGGCGGCATCGTGCTGTATCGCGTGCTGAACCGTTACCTGCAGCGCGTGCCGGACGGCCCGCGCGTACTGGCGCGCCTTGCCGGCCAGCGCCTGTTCGAGCGCCTGCTGACCACGATTTCGTGGCGCTGGGCACGGCGTGCCGAGGCCCTGCTCACCACGCGCCGGTTGCAGCCGCAATTGCGCCTGCTCGTCCTGCTCGCCATCGCGGCGGCGGCGTGGCCGCTGCTGCGCCACGGCGTGCCCGGCGTGGCGCCCGGCGTGCCGGCCATCGATCCCGCCCTGCTGCCGGTCTGGCTGGTCGGCATGGCGAGCGCGCTGGGCGCTGCCTGGCAGGCGAAATACCACCGCCTGGCGGCGCTGTTGATGCTGGGCGGCGCGGGACTGGCGACGGTGCTCACCTTCGTGCGCCTGTCCGCGCCGGACCTCGCCCTCACCCAGGCCCTGGTGGAAGTGGTCACCCTCGTCTTGATCCTGCTGGGGCTGCGCTGGCTGCCCCAGCGGCTGGAACCGCTGCGCACGCCGGCGCCGGCCAGCACGCGCCTGCGTCGCGGCGTCGATCTCGCCCTCGCCATCGGGGCAGGCGCCGGCGTGGCACTGGCCTCGTGGTGGGTGATGGTGCGCCCCGCGGTACCCGACGGGATATCCCGCTTCTTCATCGAGCACGCGCTCACGGGCGGTGGCGGACACAACATCGTCAACGTCATCCTGGTGGATTTCCGCGGCTTCGACACGCTCGGCGAGATCTCGGTGCTCGGCACCGTCGCCCTGTCGGTCTATGCCCTGCTGCGCCGCTTCCGCCCGGCACCCGACAGCATCGGAATGCCGGACCAGCAGCGCGACCAGGATGCCTTCGACGACCGCCATCCCGAGCGCAAGCGCGGCGACAGCCTCGCCGGCACCTTGCTGGTGCCCGCCGTGCTGGTGCGCTTCCTGATGCCGGCGATGTCGCTCGTTGCGGTGTTCCTGCTGATGCGCGGGCACGATGCACCGGGCGGCGGATTCGTCGCCGGGCTGGCGCTCGCGGTTGCGCTGATCGTGCAGTACATGGCGGGCGGCGCGCGATGGGTGGAAGCGCGCCTGCGGATCCACCCGGTGCGCTGGATCGCTGCCGGCCTGCTGCTGGCACTGGCGACGGGCAGTGGGGCGCTGCTGTTCGCGCATCCGTTTCTGACCTCGCATGCGCTGCACCCACGCTGGCCACTGGTGGGCGAGGTGCCGCTGCCGAGTGCCTTCGTGTTCGACCTCGGCGTATTCGTGCTGGTGGTCGGCGCCACCACCCTCATCCTCGTCGCGCTCGCGCACCAGTCCCTGCGCAGCCCGCGCGGCGGCACGCCACTGGCGGAGGATGCATGGAAGCCCTGATCGCGCTCGCCATCGGCGTGCTGGCCGGTTCGGGCATCTGGCTGCTGCTGCGCCCGCGCACGTTCCAGGTGGTGGTCGGGCTTTCGCTGCTCTCCTACGCCACCAACCTGTTCCTGTTCGCGATGGGACGCCTGCGCCTGCACGCCACGCCGGTGTTGCCGCCGGGAGGCAGCGCGGAGGCGGCGGCACTCGCCGACCCGGTGCCGCAGGCGCTGGTGCTGACCGCGATCGTGATCGGCTTCGCCACCACCGCGTTGCTGCTGGTGGTGCTGCTCGCCAGCCGCGGACTGACTGGCACCGACCACGTCGATGGCCGGGAGCCGCGCGCATGACGGGCCTGGCGCAGCACCTGCTGGTCGCGCCGGTGCTGCTGCCGCTGGCAGCCGCCATCGCCATGCTGCTGCTGGGCCAGGGGCGCCGCATCGCCAAGGCGGTGCTCAACGTCGTCGCGACGCTGGCCGGACTCGCGCTCGCCGTGACCCTGGCGAAGCAGGCTGCTGCGTCCGGCGAGGGCCAGGTCGCCACCTACCTCGCGGCCAACTGGCCGGCACCGTTCGGCATCGTGCTGGTGCTGGACCGGCTCTCGGCCGCCATGCTGCTGCTGACCGCGGTGCTCGCCCTGGCCGCCGTGCTGTACTCGCTTGCGCGCTGGCACCGTGCCGGGCTGCACTTCCACCCGCTGTTCCAGTTCCAGCTGATGGGGCTCAACGGCGCCTTCCTCACCGGCGACCTGTTCAACCTGTTCGTGTTCTTCGAGGTGATGCTGGTCGCGTCGTATGGCCTGGTACTGCACGGCTCGGGCCGTGCGCGGGTCACCGCCGGCCTCCACTACATCATCGTCAACCTCGCGGCATCGCTCCTGTTCCTGCTCGGCGTCGGCCTGGTCTACGGCGCGTGCGGCACGCTCAACATGGCCGACCTGTCGCAGCGGATTCCGGATCTCGCCGGCACCGATCGCGCGCTGCTGGAAGCCGGCGCCGGACTGCTCGGCATCGCCTTCCTGACCAAGGCGGGGCTGTGGCCGCTGAGCTTCTGGCTGCCCGGCACCTACACCGCGGCGGCCGCGCCGGTGGCCGCGCTGTCGGGCGTGCTCACCAAGGTGGGCGTGTACGTGGTACTGCGCACGTGGCTGCTGCTGTTTGGCGCGGGCGCGGGCGCGTCGGCCGGCTTCGGGGCGGAGGCCCTGTTGTGGGGAGGCCTGGCGACCCTGGCCGTTGGCAGCATCGGCGCGCTGGCCTCGCAGGACCTCGGCCGGCTGGTCGCCTCCTGCGTGCTGGTGTCTTCCGGCACGGTGCTGGCGGTCGCGGCGACAGCCGACGCGGGAGTGATCGGAGGGGCGCTCTTCTACCTCGCCTGCTCGACCCTGGCACTGGGTGCGCTGTTCCTGCTGCGCGAACTGGTGGAGCGCGCGCGCGGACCGGGAGCCGACGTGCTGGCCGTCACGCGCGAGGCGTTCGGCGATCCGGAGGAGGACAGCATGGAGGACGAGATCGGCATCGCCATTCCCGGCGCCATGGCGCTGCTCGGGCTCGGCTTCCTCGCTGCGGCGCTGGTGGTGGCAGGCCTGCCGCCGTTGGCCGGATTCCTCGGCAAGTTCGCGGTGTTCGATGCGCTGATGGCCGCCGCGCCGCTGGCCGCCGCGCCGTTGCGCAGCGGCGTCCTGGTCGCCGCGCTGCTCGCGTCCAGCCTCGCCTTGCTGGTGGCGCTGGCGCGCGCGGGCATCCATGCATTCTGGTTGCCGGCCGGTACGCCACCGCGCGTGCGCGTGATCGAGATCCTGCCGGTGGCGTTGCTGCTGGCCGCTTGCGTGCTGCTGACGGTGCGCGCCGGACCGGCGCTGGACTATCTCCGGGCGGCCGCGACGGACCTCGCCCATCCGGCGGCGCAGGCGCAGGCGGTGCTTTCCGCGCAACCCGCCACGCGGGCAGGGCAGGGCGCGCCATGAAGCGCCTGCTGCCTTTTCCGCGCAGCAGTGCCGCGCTCTTCGTCGCCTGGCTGCTGCTGCATCCGGCGCCCGGCCTGCTGGCCGTGGCGGGCGGCGTGTTGC
>JAEZQS010000118.1 GCA_023412995.1 Pseudomonadota bacterium | reverse complement strand
CGCGTGGCCGAGGCGCAGGAGCAGCTCGACGCGCTGGCGGGCATGGGCGTCGCGGACCGCGACCCCGCCCTGCAGGCGCTGGTGCGCACGCGCACTGCCACGCTGGCGATGGCCGCCGGCAATACCGGCAGGGCGATCGCGCTGGCGCGCCAGGTCGTGGCCGACGAGGCGGCGGCCTCCTGGCAGGAGGTGCGGGGCGAAGCATGGCTCACCCTCGCGCGCGCGTTGCGGGCGCAGGGCAGGGATGCCGATGCGGCCGCCGAAGTCCGCCGCTTCGTCGCGGCAACCGCCACCGGCGAACGTGCCAGCCGCCAGTTCGCGCGCCTGGCGGAAGCCGAACAGGCCTGGAGCGAACGCCGCCGCACGGAGGCCCGCGAGGCCTATGCCGAGGCGATGGCGATGGCCGAGGAGCAACCGGTGCCGGCCGACGTGGCGCGGGTGGGCCTTTCGTGGGGTTCGACCCTGCTCGCCGAAGGCGAACTCGTGGCGGCCGGCGCCGTGGTCGGCCGGCTCGCCCGCTGGGCGGCGGAGGATTTCGGCTGCGCGCTGCTGCAGGCGCGCTATTTCCGCGCGCTGGGGCAGCTGGACGCGTGGCAGTCGGCCCTTGCACAGGCTCGCGCCCTGGCGGGCGAGCGATCGATCCCTCCGGCGCTGGAAGCGGAGGCGGGCGGCACGCCCGTCTCCGCGCCCTGACAGGCCCGCTCAGTTCGGCGCCGCGTCGAAGCCGTCCCGGAACAGCACGTCGGCGGCCGCGCAGCCGCTCATCACGACATCGGCGGAGAGCGCGAAGCCCGGGGTGGCCGAGCCGACGCGCAGCTGGCCGGCGTTGTTCATCGCCGGCCAGCCGTCCATCGAGCCGCCCCAGAAGCCGCCGAACGGCGTCTCGGTGCCCTGCACCGCCAGCACCTGCAGGCTGCCGTCGGCGTGACTGGCGAGCAGCGTGTTGAGCTCGCTCTGGTCCGGCATGAGGCGGCTGCTCCACAGCACCAGGTCGCCATTGTCCGCCAGCGCGCGCATCGGGTTGCGCGAGTACGCGGTGCCCCACACCGTCCCGCCCTCGACCTCGTCGAAGGGAGCCAGCGCACTGCGCCAGTGCCCGGGCTTGCCGGCCACCCAGGCCGTCGGCGTGCTGGCGTTCGCGACGTCGACGAAAAACGCGATCTCGCCGGCGTTGTTGAGGAGCGGTGCGGCGAAGTCGGCGTACGTGCCTCCTCCGGGAACCGCTGCCCCGGCTTCCACCAGCCACTGGTGCACGCCGCCTTCGCTGAGGAACTGGCCGCCGGCCGCCTGCCCGTTGCTGACGTAGCCGCGGAAGGCAATGCGCCGTTGCTGGTCGATGCCCGGCACCGGGCCGCCTGCCAGCCAGGTGCCGTCCTCGAAACCCCACAGTTCGGTGCCGATCCCCAGAAGGTCCCGCCGCCCGGAGCGGGGTCGCCCGCGGCGACGAGCCGGCTGGTCGTGCCGTCCTGCCAGAGGAGGATGTCTGCACCTTCACGGTCGCCGGTGACCACGAGGAAGGCCACGGTGCCCGCGTTGTTGAGGCTGCCGGCGCCCAGCGTGCCGAGGGTACCGCCGAGTGGCGAAAGGTCGCCGACCGCTTGCGATCGTGGCGATGGCGCCGGTCTCCGCGTGGTAGAGGAAAAGCCCGCGCCGGGCGCTGCCGCCCACCACGTCTGCCAGGAACAGCACGTCGCCCCGATCGTTGATGTCGGGCGTGGCGAACGTCGAAAGGAAGAACCCGCCGAAGGTGCCACCCAGCGGAGTGGGATCGCCGCAGGTCCCGGTGGAGCCGCTGCCGCCGGCGGCCCCGCAACCCAGCGCGATCACCTGCAACCCGTCCGCATCGGCGGTGAAGACGCCCTGGTTGCGCGCGGATCCCTCGACCTGCCCGGCGCAGGCGAGGCGGCCGTGGGCGTTGATCGTCGCGGACCGCATGAAGGAGAGCGGACTCAGCGTGCCGCTCTCGCCGGCTGGAAGCGGCTGGCCGTGCCAGGCCACGGGCGTGGCACTGCAACTGGACGGCGCGCCACTCGTGGACGCCCGGGCGGCGGGCGGCAGCGCCGCGGCCGGCAGGACCGGCGGGGCATGCCCGGCAATCGCCCGCCGCAGGACCTCGCCACCGTCGATGGTGCGGTCGGTGACCGTCACGTGGCCATCGTGCAGGCGAACCACCTGCGCATTGGCGGTGCCGACGACGGCGGCGAGCAGCAACGGGATCAGTTTCGGCAGCAGGGAACAGTTCGGCATGGAGACTCGTCCTGGCAGGAAAGGCGGACCGCAAACCGCGGCGTGCGACGCCGCAGCGGCGCGTGGGGGACTATTCCACGGCCGTGCTCCGGATGCCGCCGAACACGTTGCCGGGCGATTTGCGGGAGGTTACCGTCTGGTTTCCAGGCCATTGCGCCGGCCCTCCGCAGGCACTGCGGCCTTGGATTCCGCCGCGGCCGGCCGCATCTGGCCGCCCGTTGCGGCCCGGCACGACACCGCGCCGCCTGGCCTCCATGCAAGGGTGGAACGAATGCCGATCTACGAATTCGAATGCACGGCCTGCGCAGCGGTCTTCGATCGCCTGCAGAAGCTTTCCGATCCGGACCCCTCCGAGTGCCCCACCTGCGGCAAGGCGCAGGTGAAGCGCCGCGTGACCGCGCCAGCCTTCCGCCTGGCCGGCAGCGGCTGGTACGAGACCGACTTCAAGAAGGAAGGCGACCGCAAGCGCAACCTCGCCGGCAAGGACGAGCCGCCCAAGGCCGAGGCCGCAGGCAAGGACAAGCCCGCCGCGAGCGAACCGAAGAAGGACGCCGGCACCGCGGCAGCCCCGGCCGCCGCCAAACCGGCAAAGGCCTCCCTCCCGTCCGACTGACCGCGGCGCCGGGTCGAGCGCCGTTCATGCTTCCTCGTTCATCGTCGCCACGCATTTGCGCTTCCACGAACGGAGGATTTGCCATGACGCTTTCCCGCGCAGGATGGATGAGCGGCGCCATTGCCGCCACGGCCCTCGCGTTCGCGCCTGCCGCGTTCGCGCAGCCCGCGACGCAGGTGGCCGGTGCCTTGGGTACCGCCACCCTGGCCCAGTACGGCGGCGGAGGCCGCGACCGCATCGACTGCGCCAGCGTCGACCATCGGCCCGCGCGCTGCCGCGTGCCGTGGCGGGATGCCGAGCTGGTACGCCAGACCTCGCAGTCCGCCTGCGTGCGCGGCCGCACCTGGGGTATCGAACGCGGCGCCATCTGGGTCGACCGCGGCTGCAGCGGCGTGTTCGCCGAAACGGGCCGCCGCCACCATCGCGGCGACAAGCGCGGCGACTGGCGCCCGGGCCCGGACTGGGATCGCGCCATCCGCCTGCGTTGCGCCAGCCAGGACTACCGTTACCGCATGTGCCGGGTCGATACCGGTCGCGGCAGTGACGTCCGCATCGACCGCCAGATTTCCGACACCCGCTGCGTCGAAGGTCGCACCTGGGGCTGGAACCGCGCCGGCATCTGGGTCGACGGCGGCTGCGAGGCGATCTTCCTGGTGAACCGCCGCTGGCGGTGAGCCGGGATTCGGGATCAGGGATCAGGGATTCGGGGAAAGGCGCGGTCACCGCGCCTTTTCCTTTTCCGGAACAGGCCCGACGCGCACCGCGCGGCCGCCGGCGCGATCGGCGATGACGGCCGGCCTTGGCCGCATTGCAGTGCAGCACGATCCTCCGTAGCATTTCGCTCCTTCCTGCGCCGTCCGGGCGCCCGGTGGACATCCCATGCGCACCCATTACTGCGGCCTCGTCGACGAGGCCTTGATCGACCGCGACATCGTGCTGTGCGGCTGGGTGGACACGCGGCGCGATCACGGCGGGGTGGTCTTCATCGACCTGCGCGACCACGAGGGCGTGGTGCAGGTGGTGGCCGATCCCGACGAGGCGGAGGCGTTCCGCGCCGCCAGCGAGGTGGGCTACGAATACTGCCTGCGCGTCAGCGGACGGGTGCGGCGCCGGGTGAGCGTCAACGACCGCATCCGCACCGGCACGGTGGAGGTGCTGGCACGGCGGATCGAGGTGCTGAACGCCGCGCGCGACCTGCCGTTCGTGCTGCACGAAGTGACCAACGAGGACCTGCGCCTCAAGTACCGCTACCTGGACCTGCGCCGCCCCGGCATGCAGCGGATGATGCGCCTGCGCACGCAGCTGGTCGCCGCGCTGCGGCGCCACCTGGACGCGCAGGGGTTCCAGGACATCGAGACGCCGATCCTGACCAAGGCGACGCCCGAGGGCGCGCGCGACTACCTCGTGCCAAGCCGCGTCCATGCGGGCGGGTTCTATGCTTTGCCGCAATCCCCGCAGCTGTTCAAGCAGCTGCTGATGATGGCCGGCTTCGACCGCTACTACCAGATCGCGCGCTGCTTCCGCGACGAGGACCTGCGTGCCGACCGCCAGCCCGAGTTCACCCAGCTCGACATGGAGTTCGCCTTCGTCGAGGAACGCGACGTGCAGGACACGGTGGAGGCCTTGATCCGCGCGGTGTTCCAGGAAGTGGCCGGGGTCGCGCTGGAGGAACCGTTCCCGCGCATGACCTACGCCGAAGCCATGCGCCGGTACGGCTCGGACAAGCCGGACCTGCGCATCGCGCTGGAACTGGTCGATGTCGCCGCGCTCGTGCGCGATGCCGGCTTCAAGGTCTTCGCCGATGCCGCCGCCGCTGCGGACGGCCGCGTGGCGGCCCTGCGCGTTCCCGCGGGGGCGCAGCTGACGCGCCGGCAGATCGACGAGCTGGGCCAGCACGCGGCGAAGTACGGCGCAAAGGGCTTGGCGTGGATCCGCGTGGACGATCGCGCGAAAGGTCGCGAGGGGCTCGCCTCGCCGATCGCCAAGTTCCTCGACGATGCCGTCCTCGCCGCACTGCTCGACGCGACGCAGGCCGCCAGTGGCGACCTGGTGATGTTCGGCGCCGGCCCGTACCGCACGGTGTGCGACTTCATGGGTGCGCTGCGGCTCAAGCTCGGTCGCGACCTCGGCCTGGTGCAGAACACGTGGAAGCCGCTGTGGGTGGTGGACTTCCCGATGTTCGAGTACGACGCCGAAGCCCGGCGCCACGTCGCCCTGCACCATCCCTTCACGGCGCCCAAGTTGGACGATGTCGCCGAGCTGCGCGCCAACGCGCACATCGCGGTGTCGCGCGGCTACGACATGGTGCTCAACGGCAACGAGATCGGCGGCGGCTCGATCCGCATCCATCGCCCCGACATGCAGTCGGCCGTGTTCGACCTGCTCGGCATCGGCGCCGACGAGGCGCAGGCCAAGTTCGGCTTCCTGCTGGAGGCACTCCAGTACGGCGCGCCGCCGCACGGTGGCATCGCCTTCGGCATCGACCGCATTGCCGCGCTGATGGCGGGCACCGATTCCATCCGCGACGTGATCGCCTTCCCCAAGACCACCAGCGCGCAGGACCTGATGACGGCCGCGCCGTCGGAGGTGCCGCCCGCGCAGCTTGCCGAGCTGCACGTGGCGGTGGTCGAACCCGGGCCACGCGAAGGCTGAGCCCACGCGTCGCGGGGCCCCCGGCCGGCGGCGATCCTGCGCATGGACCACGTCCTCCTCGTGCACGGCCTGTGGATGCGCAGCTTCGCGATGCTGGCATTGGCGCGCCACCTGCGCCGCGAGGGTTTCGTGGTCGACACCATCGACTACGCCAGCGTCGGCGGCGGCTTCGATGCCGCCGTGCGGCGCGTGCGCCAGCGGCTGCGCGGCGCCGGCGGCGGTGCGCGCCACCTCGTCGG
>JAEZQS010000090.1 GCA_023412995.1 Pseudomonadota bacterium | reverse complement strand
CGCCGCCTGCGGACGGCCCTTCCAGGCCCACGAAACCGCCAACCCGACCGGCCGCCTCACCGATGCCGATGGAAGCGGAACCCGTGCGTCCGGAAGCGCCGGCACCGGGTCCGCAGACAGCCGCTGGCGCGGCGGCGCCAGGCACCATTCCTTCCGACTGGGCCGCGCTGATCGAGCAGGCGGACCTGCGCGGTCCGGTGGGCCAGCTCGCCCGCCACGCGACGCTGGTGGCGATCGAAGGGCGGCTGGTGCGGCTCGCGATGAAGCCGTCGTTCGAGCACCTCGCCGTCGGCCCGATGGTGGCACAGCTGGAACAGCAGCTCGGCACCGCCCTCGGGCGCGATGTGAAGGTGAAGTTCGAGCGCGACACGGCCGGCAGCGAATCACCCGCCGAACGCCAGTCGCGCGCCTCGCGCGAACGCCTCGACGCGGCCGCCGCCGCATTGCACGGCGATCCCGTCGTGCAGTCGCTGGTGGACACCTTCGGCGCACGCGTGATCCCCGAAAGCGTGCGTCCCAGCGACGCCTGATCCACCACCTGGCGCGGCGCCACAGCGATCGCGCACCGAATTCCGGAGGAATCCATGAAAGGCCCACTAGCCGGACTGATGCAGCAGGCGCAGCGCATGCAGGAGGAGATGAAGCGCGCGCAGGAAGAAATCGCCAACCTCGAGGTGACCGGCGAAGCCGGCGGCGGCCTCGTGCGCGTGCGCATGAGCGGCCGCCACGAGGTGCGCGGCGTGTCGATCGACCGCGCGCTCTTGGCCGACGATCCCGAGATGGCCGAGGACCTCGTGGCCGCCGCCGTCAACGACGCCGTCAACCGCGTCGCCACCCTCAGCCAGGAACGCCTCGGCGGCCTCACCGCCGGCATGAACCTGCCGCCGGGGTTCAAGTTGCCGTTCTGATGAAGCCGGGAATGGGGAATGGGGAATCGGGAATGGTTCAAGCGGACCGTCGCACCTTCCTTCCCCTGCCAACCTGCTGCCTCGCGTCACTTCGGGAGTGAGCTGCAAGGCATTGCTCTGACCATCGCCATTTCTCCATTCCGTATTCCGGCCCATGTCCAGCTCCCCCCACCAGACCGACCTGACCGATGCGCTGCGCTGCCTGCCGGCCGTGTCGAGGAAGCGGGGAATGGGGAACGGGGCATCGGGAAGGGTTCAAGCGGACCGTCGCACCTTCCTTCGCCTGCCAACCTGCTGCTTCGCGTCACTTCGGGAGTGAGCTGCAAGGCATTGCTCTGACCATTCCCCATTCTCCATTCCCCATTCCCGGCCCCATGTCCAGCTCCCCCCTCCTGACTGACCTCATCGATGCGCTGCGCTGCCTGCCCGGTGTGGGCGCCAAGACGGCGCAGCGGATGGCTTTCCACGTGCTGGAGCGCGACCGCGCCGGCGCGCGCGTGCTGGCGGAGCGGCTGGCGTCGGCGGTCGAGCGCATCGGCAATTGCACCCGCTGCCGCACCTTCAGCGAAGAGGCGGTGTGCGCGCTGTGCGCCAATCCCTCGCGCGACGCCAGCCTGCTCTGCGTGGTGGAGACCCCCGCGGACCAGCTCGCGATCGAACACGCGACCGGTTTCCGCGGCCACTACTTCGTGCTGCTCGGCCGCCTCTCGCCGCTGGACGGTCTGGGTCCGGCCGAGATCGGCCTCGACCGCCTTGCCCAGCGACTCGGCGAAGGCGAGGTGCAGGAACTCATCGTCGCCACCAACCCCACCGTCGAGGGCGAAGCCACCGCCCACATGCTGTCCCAGCTCGCGCGCTCCGCCGGCGTCCGCGCCAGTCGCCTCGCGCACGGCGTGCCGCTGGGCGGCGAACTGGAATACATCGACCGCGGCACCCTCGCACACGCCTTCGGTGGGCGGCAGGCGCTGTAGGGTCGGGATTCGGGATTGGGGATTCGCGATTGATCGGTCGCGGCGGCTTGACGCATCCTGCGCAGGTGGACGACGCAGCAGCTGGAGGAGCGAACATGGGAGTGGCGGTCAAGCTGGGTGATCTTGCCGATGCCTGCGAGTGGGTTGCGGCCTGCGAATCCAACGGCGTGGAGGGTGGCGCCGGCATCAGCAGGTCAACCGGAACCATCCACTGGTACGGCGAGGGAGTCGACGAGGAAGAGCCGGCAGACATCATGGACGAAAGCCGCTACGTCGCCGTGCCGCCGAAGTCCGAGCTCGACCTCCTCCACCTGCTGCCGGTCCGTTTCGCGGAGGAGCATCTGCCCGGGTCGCTGGGAGAAGTGCGCGAATTCTTCCACCGGCGCGGCGCGTACTCCCGGTTCAAGTCGTTGCTGGAACGACACGGCAAGCTCGAAGAATGGTATCGCTACGAACAGGACGCCATCGAATACGCCCTGCGCCAATGGTGCGGGGAAAACGGCTTCGATCCCGTCGAGTGACAAGACGTTTGCCGTGTCGCTCGATGGATCGGGCAGAACCTCCTCCTTGCCGGGGAATTTCCGCGGCCATGACATCGCCACCGCCACGCTGTCAGATGGAACGCACCGTACAATCGAACTGACGCCGACCGCGAATCCCCAATCCCCAATCCCCAATCCCGGCTTTCCCACCATGACGCTTTTCGCCAGGATCATCCGCCGCGAAATCCCCGCCGACATCGTCTACGAGGACGAGGAGGTGCTGGCGTTCCGCGATATCTCGCCGCAGGCGCCGGTGCATGTGCTCTTCATCCCGAAGAAGCCGATCGCAACGCTGAACGACCTCACCGAAGAGGACGCCGCACTGGTCGGACGGCTGGTGCTGGCGGCGACGCGTTATGCGAAGGCGGAGGGGATTGCCGACGACGGCTACCGGCTGGTCGTCAACTGCAACCGCCATGGCGGCCAGAGCGTGTACCACCTGCACCTGCACCTGCTCGGCGGCCGCGCATTGCACTGGCCGCCGGGCTGACGGTGTCGCGGCAGTGATGCGTGATCGTGCCGCTGTCGTGGGAGGGACTTCAGTCCCGATCGGGCCCATGCAGAAGCATCGCGGCTGAAGCCGCTCCCACAGGAGAAACCGCCGCGACGCCCAAAGCCGTCAAGCCGGCGCACGCCAAGGCGCCTCGCGCGTGGTGCATCCGCTGTCGTGGAGGGACTTCAGTCCCGATCGGGGCCGGTGCAGCCGCGCCGATACTGCGTCAGTCCTTGCGGCCGCGCGGCGGCGGACGCGGCGTGGGGTGGTCGCGCACGATGATGGTGGGTCCCCAGTACGGGCCCCACGGTCCATAGAAGCCGCCCCACGGGCCGTAGCCCCACATCCAAGGATCGTAGCGCGGCGAGCGCACCACGAGAGGGCGCAGCGGCCACAGGTAGATGGCGTCGGCCGCGACGTGCGGATAGGCGTAGTCGAAGTCGCCGACCTTGCCGTGGTCGATGCCGGTCACCTGGCCAACCACCGTCACTTCGCGCCCGCGCTCGAACTCCTCCGGGTCGTAGAAGCCGCCGCGGCAGGCCATGAAGCGGCCGAGGCTGGGATCTTCGCCGGTCGGGCGGGTGCGGCTGTCGAGGCGGCGGGCGAGGATCTCGAAGCAAGTGGCATCGGCGGAGGGGTCCACCTTGATGATTTCGCCGCCCCAGCGCACGCGCTGGCCAGCGGCGTTCGCCGCCGCATCGCGTGGCGTCATGGCGGCGTATTCGCCCTGCAGCGGCGTGGGCACGATGGCACAGGCGGTGAGGGCGCCGCCGAACACGGCAACGGCCAGCAGACGGAACATGGAAACCTCCTCGCGGATGCGATCGTGGCGCAACGCCATGCTAATGCGACGCGACTGAACGCGTTCCCGTCGCAACAGCGGACGCGCGGCGTTCAGCCGCGCGGCCGGAACGTGCTTACGGCGCGGGCAAATGCCGCCACGCGGGCCGGATCCGCCGCGGCATGGGCGTAGCGCAGCTGGACGTATTCGCGCACCAGCGGGTCGAGCGCGCGTGCAACCGCTGGCGCCTCTCGCCGCACCCGCTGCAGCAGATCGAGCGGCCCCTCGCTTGGCATCGCCGCGATGCCGCGCCGGGCGAGGCGCACGCGCAGCCGCATCCAGGCACGGTCGAGGCGATCGCCGGGTCGCGCTGCGGCAGAACGCAGGGCCCACAACGTGGCGACGAGCATCGCGAAAGCGAGCAGCCCGGAGAGCGCCAGCAGCAGGTCGCCCGGATTGGCGTCGCTGGCGCCGAAGCGCGTCAGCAGGCCGCGCTGGCGCAGCGCGTCGAAGCGGATCACGCCTTCCGTCCACAGGCGGTTGGCGAGGTCGAACTGGTTGCGCAGCGAACGCAGGAACGAGGCCTGCGACCAGTCCGGATTGTCGTTGGCGGCCGGCGCGCCGAGTTCGATCCGCTCCGGGCTCACCGCCGCCGTGGGATCGACGCGGCGCCAGCCGGTGCCCTCGCTCCACACCTCGGCCCAGGCATGCGCGTCGGACTGGCGCACCAGCAGGTAGTTGCCGGAGGAGTTCCACCAGCCGCCCTGGTAGCCGGTCACCACCCGCGCCGGGATGCCGGCCGCGCGCATCAGGAACACGAAGGCGGAGGAATAGTGTTCGCAGAATCCCTGGCGGGTCTCGAACAGGAACTCGTCGATGGAATGGCGGCCCAGCAGGGGAGGTGCGAGCGTGTAGGTGAATTCGGCATGGAACAGCGCGAGGGCGGCCTGCACCACCGCCTCGTCGCTGGCGCCACCGGCCCGCCAGCGGCGGGCGAGCGCCCGCGCGCGCGGATCGAAATCTTCCGGCAGCGCGAGTGCCCGCTGCCGCTGCCACGCCGGCAGCCCGGGGGACAGGCGGTACCGCGTGGCGGAGCTGAGGGCGTAGCGGCGCGGCTGGGTGACGGGCTCGCGCGACACCAGCACGCGGTCGGCGCTGAAGCGGGTCGAGGGTGGCGCATCCAGCGGCAGGTCCAGCGTCGGCAGCCAGTGGTGGTCGGTCGGCTCCAGCGTCACCTCGTAGCTGAAAAGGCCGGCGGGTGCGTCCACGGCTTCGGTCTGCCATGCACCGCGCCCGCGGCCGCGCGACCAGGTCGTCCCGTCGAAATCCCACAGCACGATGGCGCGGAAGTAGCGCAGCGGCGAGGGTGGCGGCGGCCCGCCGAAATCCACCCTCATCGCCGGCGAATCGTCCACCAGCAGGTCGGTGAACTGGCCGGGCGACATGCGGTCGCCGAGGCCGGTGCGCGCCAGCGTGTCCGCGCCCGGCGCACCCCACAGCGGCGAGCCCAGTCGCGGCACCAGCACGAAGCTCGCGGCCGCCAGCGGCAGCGACACGCCGAGCAGTGCCAGCGCAAGGCGCAGCTGGCCAGGCAAAGGGCGCGCGGAATCCAGCGGCGCCGGCTGCAGAGACGCGAGGCTGGTGACCAGCAGCACGAGCGCGCCGACGATGGCGAGGGTGAAGGCAATCGTCTGCGTGAAGAGCAGGGCGCTCATCAGCACGAACGCGGCGAATCCCAGTGCCACCCGCGCATCGCGCACGCGCTCGGTCTCGAGCAGCTTCAGCGCCAGCAGGCCGCAACCGAGGACGCTGCCCGGCTCGCGCCCGAACACGTTGCCATAGTGCGTGATCACGAGCACCAGCAGCAGCGCGGCCAGGGGCAGGCGCAGCCACGCCGAAACCGCCGGCGCCCCGCGCAGGCGCGTCCACGCGCGCAGCGGCAGCAGGACCGCGCAGGCAAGCACCAGCCACGGCGGCAGGTGCGGCAGGTGGGTGGCCAGCGCGACTGCCACGGTGGCGGTCAGCAGCAGGAACTGGCGTGTGTCGAGGCGGTCGCTCACGCTGCGTCCCCGCTGGCGCCGGGCAGCAGCGCGAGCGCGCGCAGGC
>JAEZQS010000073.1 GCA_023412995.1 Pseudomonadota bacterium | reverse complement strand
GGCGTGGCGCGCGTGCGCGCCGCCGGCACTGAAGCAGCGAGGACGAGGCATGGGACCGATCCGGATCGAACCGGCGCGCGCGCTGGAAGAACTGCTCGCCACCCAGCGCAAGCTGGCCGCCGCGCTGTCGACATTGCGCGAGGTGGACGACGTCGACTTCGGTGTCACTGCGAAAGAAGCGGTGTACAGCGAGGACAAGCTGGTGGTGTACCGCTTCCGCGGCGACAAGCCACCCACCGCGCGCGTGCCGATCCTCATCGTCTACGCGCTGGTCAACCGCCCCTACATGGTGGACCTGCAGGACGACCGCTCGCTAGTACGCAACCTGCTCGCGCGCGGCGAGGATGTGTACCTGCTGGACTGGGGTTATCCGGACGGCGCCGACCGCTGGCTGACGCTCGACGACTACATCAACGGCTACATCGACCGCTGCGTCGATGCGGTGGCGCGCCACGCCGGCGTCGAACGGCCGAACCTGCTGGGGATCTGCCAGGGCGGCGCGTTCTCGCTCTGCTACGCGGCGACCCATCCGGACAAGGTGAAGAACCTGATCACGATGGTGACGCCGGTCGATTTCCACACGCCGGACAACATGCTGTCGCACTGGGTGCAGGGCATGGACGTGGACCTGTTCGTCGACACGCTGGGCAACGTCCCGGCGGACCTGATGAACCTGTGCTACCTGATGCTCAAGCCGGTGCGGCTCAACCAGCAGAAGTACGTCGGCCTGGTCGACATCCTCGACGACAAGGCCGAGCTGGAGAACTTCCTGCGCATGGAGAAGTGGATCTTCGATTCGCCCGACCAGGCGGGCGAGGCGTTCCGCCAGTTCATCAAGGACTTCTACCAGGGCAACAAGCTGGTCAAGGGCGGCCTCAGGATCGGCCCGCACGAGGTGCACCTCGGCGACGTGACGATGCCGGTGCTGAACATCTTCGCCGAGCAGGACCATCTCGTGCCGCCGGCATCCTCGCGCGTGCTGGGCGACCTCGTCGGCACGGACGACTACACGCAGGTGGCGTTCCGCGGCGGCCACATCGGCATCTACGTGTCCGGCCGCGCGCAGCGCGAAGTGCCGGGCGCCATCCACGACTGGCTGGCGGCGCGCAGCCGCTAGGCCGGCGCGGCGCCAGCGGTACGTCGGTCCGCTGCGTGCAGCGGTGGCATCCGGTGCAGCGCCGGCCCGCCTTCAACCTTCGCAACGGGCGAACCCATGAACGACGTCCTGCTGGTCCTGTACGGCATCACCCTCACGCCGTGGAAACTGGTCGGGCTGGTCGGCGCGTGCCTCTTCACGGCGCGCTGGTTCGTGCAGCTCTATGCCACCAAGCGCCTCAAGCGCGTGGTGATGCCAATGGGCTTCTGGTACCTGTCGATCGTCGGCAGCGTGATGACGCTGGCGTACTTCGTCTGGGGCAAGAACGATTCGGTCGGCATCATCCAGAACGCCTTCCCGATGTTCGTCGCGCTCTACAACGTCTTCGTGCACGTCCGCCACCAGCGGGCAGGCGACACGGACCGGTCCTGAGACTTTGGTGCCTTTGAAAGGGCGGCCTGCGTGACGCAACCAGCTCCTGCGAACACGAGGGTGAGGCGCACGCGTGCCGACGTCGCATACCTCGATCAGAAGGGTACGTCGATTGGCTTTTTGAGGGCGATCAGTTCGCGTGCTCGCGCTTGCGCAATTCGGTGTGTCAACGCGGTGCCGACTTGCCGGCGAACTACTGCGCCACTCCCGTCAAAAAGGCCTTCCGGATGGCGCGGCCACAGAGTACCGATGGCCATCCGATGGCGGCATCGGGTGTATCAAGGGAATTCGGATCCGACCGGAGCCAGGATCGTCGCGCGCGACGATGCCGTATATCGGCGTGGTCCAACCGCCATAATTGTCCCCGGGACGAGCCTTGCGGATCCAGGGATAGAAGCCACGTGCACCGCCGCTGCTGAACGCGCCATCGCCGACGTTGGGATCGTCCTCCACCCAGTGGCCGACGGAGTAATGCCAGCTTTCGCCGGAATCCCGCAGGGCTATGGGTTCGAACACAGCGGTCGGACAGATCCTGATGTTATTCGCGTCAAGGTTGGTATTCGTGCACACAGCCCCACTGCCCAGCAGCAACGACATCTGAAGCGAGTTGGACAGGATCTTCCTCAGGAAGTGATCGATGTACGCCCCGGGGGTTGTAACAATGCCTTCAGCCAAGACCGGGCGCGAGAAATCCATCCACTGGGGTCCGGCGTCAATGTATGGCTGCAGTTCCTGCCAGAGCGGGTTGGTTCCGGTGGCCGTGTAGGCCCCGAGTGCCGGGCGGTGAAGCGCCGTGAGAGGGTTGTCGACCATGTTCAGGGAACTGGCTCGTGTCTCGTAATGAGCGCTGTCGTAGTAGAACAGTCCAGCGTCCTCCAGTGTAAAATCGGCGTTGCCTGTTCGCAGTGGATCTGGTGATGGTCGACAGCGCCATCACGGACAATTACTGCGCCGCAACCAACGCGGGGCAGGACTCGCCCGGCGGTGGCGTGCTGGTCAGTGGCACGACTGTCATAGTCCGCTCGAGCATTACCGGCAATCGTGCGGATGGCGACGGGGGTGGCCTGTTCAAGCCGCAGTACTTCACTGGCAGCTCGGGCTCGTCCTCGATCCAGAACTCGACCCTTGCCGGCAATCGCGCCGGTGGCACCGGCGGTGGCCTGGCCGGCCAATGGCCGGTGACGATCACGGGCAGCACCATTGCCGGCAACTACAGCGCACTCGGCGGCGCCGTGCGGCTGGAACCGGACGTCAACCATTTGGCTCCCGGCTGGCCGGACTTCGAAAGCACGATCATTGCCGGCAACACGACTGGCCCTGCAGCGTCGTACGCAGCCGACCTCGGCAGTCCGGAGGCTGTGACGGTCTTCGGGGCGAACAACCTGATCGGCGAGGCCGACGCGACGCTCACCCTGCCAACGGACACGCTGCGCGGCGATCCGCAGCTCCTGCCGCTGGCCGACAACGGCGGGCGCACGCCGACAATGGCGCCCGCACCGGGCAGCCCGGCCATCGATGCCGGATCGAACCTCCTCGGCTTCGTGGCCGACCAGCGCGGCGGCGGGTTCGTGCGGGTTTATGGTGCTGCTGCGGACATCGGCGCCTACGAAGTGCAGCCGCCGCCTGGACCGGGATTCACGCTTCCCATGCAAGCGGCGAGGCGATCCGGCGACGACCCAATCGTCCTGCCCGTGACCAGCTGCGCCGACGACAGCTCACCCGGCACGCTGCGTGCCGTTGCCGCACAGGCCCATGACGGCGACACCATCGACCTGACGCAGCTCACCTGCAGCACGATCACGCTCGAACACGGGGCCATCGATACCAGCGTGCTGGGGACCAACCCGCTCCGTTCGTTGACGATCCGCGGCCCCGGCCGCGACGCCTTGACCATTTCAGCCGCCGGTGCCTCCGCCGTGTTCCTGATGGGCATGCCCGGAACCTACCGCTATCCCGGCACGCTGACCCTGTCGAACCTGACGATCGCCGACGGCGCCAAGTACGACACAGCGGCGTGCGTATCCGCCTTTTCGGAATACCTGGTGCTGGACCACGTCGCCATCAGCGACTGCCATACGCGCATTGTGGCGGGCCGGCCCAGTGGAGGGGCCGTCAAGGCCTTCAAGGTGGACGTCACCGGCAGCACGATCCGCGATTCCAGCCTCACCGCGGTCGATCGCAACGTCGCGGCCGGCGGCGGCGTATGGGCGTACCAGGCGACGCTGGTGGGCAGCACGATCAGCGGCAACTCGGTCGTCGCCCCATTGGCTTTTGCGTTCCAGGACTATCGGACCGCGGGTGGGGGGGTATACGTATGGGGATCGGCGACCCTGTCCACGAGCACCATCAGCGGCAACAGCGTCGAGGCAACCGTCGAAGGCGAAGACGCTATCGGTGGTGGCGTGGCGACGAGGATCCACCTCACCGTGACCGGCTCGACATTCGACGGAAATGTTGCCGATGGCAGCGGCGGTGGTGCGTTCGTCTCGTTCTCCATCTACGCCCCGTACACGCGGAACCTTACACAGCCCATCTCCACGCCTACCACCATCAGCAACAGCACGTTCGCGCGCAACAGCGCGGCGCTGGGCGGGGCGCTGGCGTGGGTTTCGAACGGCACGCTGTCGAACTCGACCTTTGCATTCAACAGCAGCGCGTCCGGCGGCGCCGTGGCGAGCGTCAGCAGTTCGGATTCACAGTCCAACAATACGCTGTACCTCGACAGTACGATCATCGCGAACAACGCCATCGATGGTCCTGGAGGACATGCGGCTGACCTTGCGGCTATCCCCAACGTAAACCTGACCGTGATCGGCGTCGACAACCTCGTCGGAGAAGCCGATCCGAACGTAACGTTGCCGCCGGACACTTTGCACGACGACCCGCTGCTTTTGCCGCTGGCCGACAATGGCGGGCCGACATGGACCATGGCACTTTCGCCAGGCAGCTCCGCGCTCGATGCTGGCGCCAATCCGCTTGGACTTGAGACCGACCAGCGCGGCTATGGTTACATGCGAGCGTCAGGTCCCGCGGTGGATATCGGCGCGTACGAGGCGCAGACCGCCCCGGACGCCATCTTCGTCAACGGATTCGATCCCTGACCAAGCCAGCGGAGACGTGGTGCCGACACCTTCACTGGATGTGGCTGTTCATCGGTGTGCTTTTCCAGCGCGCCGCACAACTGGGTCGGCCAGGCAGCGTGAGCGGAACCATAGAAGTTGCAGAAGGCTACGACCCTTGCGACTGGTCCACGTTGATGTAACCTGTTGCCTCGCCTCCGATTCCTGGTGCCTTGCCCTCACTCGGGGTCGTAGTCGAGGTTCGAGGCCAGCCAGCGTTCGGCTTCGGGGAGCGTCCGGCCCTTGCGCCTGGCGTAATCCTCCACCTGCTCGCGCGACAGGCGGCCGACGACGAAGTACTGGCTGCCCGGGTGGGCGAAGTACCAGCCCGACACGGCCGCGGCCGGATACATCGAAAAGCCCTCGGTCAGCGTGATGCCGGCGTTGCAGGTGGCATCGAGCAGGCGGAACAGGGTTTCCTTCTCGGTGTGGTCGGGACACGCGGGATAGCCCGGTGCCGGCCGGATGCCGCGGTATTGCTCTGCAATGAGGGCTTCGTTGTCCAGTTGTTCGTCGGGAGCGAAGCCCCAGAACTCGCGTCGCACGCGCTGGTGCATGTGCTCGGCGAAGGCCTCGGCCAGGCGATCCGCGAGCGCCTTCAGGATGATCGCGGAATAGTCGTCGTGGTCGGCGAGGAAGCGCTCGATATGCGCTTCGATGCCGATCCCGGCCGTCACCGCGAAGGCGCCGATCCAGTCCCGCTTGCCGGTCTCCTTCGGCGCGATGAAGTCGGCGAGGCAGAAATCCGGTCGCTCGACCGGCTTGTCAACCTGCTGGCGCAGGAAGTGCAGGGTGGCCAATGGCTCGTCGGATGCCTCGTTGCCGCACAACTCGACGTCGTCGCCCACGGCCGCGGCGCGCCAGAAACCGATCACGCCCCGCGCGGTGAGCCACTTCTCCGACACGATCCGGTCCAGCATGGCGCGCGCGTCGGCGAACAGCTCGCGTGCCTGCGCGCCGACCACGGCGTCGTCGAGGATCGCAGGGTAGCGGCCTGCCAGCTCCCACGCGCTGAAGAAGGGCGTCCAGTCGATCGTGTGGACCAGTTCGGCGAGCGGATAATCGTCGAACACGGTGACGCCGGGCCGCGCCGGTGCCGGCGGTTCGTACCCGTCCCAGCCGCCATCGAAGCGCTGCGCGCGCGCCTGCGCCAGCGGCACCAGGCGCTTTGCATTGCCGCGGTGGCGGTGGCGTTCGCGGATTTCGGCGTACTCGGCGCGCACCCGCGCCATGAAGGGGCCGACCAGGTCGGGCGAGACCAGAGACTGCGCGACGCCGACGGCGCGCGACGCGTCCTTGACCCACACGCAGGGCGCCTTGTAGTGCGGTTCGATGCGCAGTGCCGTGTGCGCGCGCGAAGTGGTGGCGCCGCCGATCAGCAGGGGCAGGCGCAACCCCTGCCGCTCCATTTCCCGGGCCACGTGCGCCATTTCCTCCAGCGAGGGCGTGATCAGGCCGGACAGGCCGATCATGTCGGCTCGTTCGGCGATGGCGGTATCGAGGATCTTCTGCGCCGGCACCATCACGCCGAGGTCCAGCACCTCGAAATTGTTGCAGCGGAGCACCACCGCGACGATGTTCTTGCCGATGTCGTGCACGTCGCCCTTGACCGTGGCCATCACGATCCTGCCGTTGACCTTGCCGCCGTCGCCGCTGCGTTCCTTTTCCGCCTCGATCCACGGCAGCAGCCAGGCGACCGCCTTCTTCATCACGCGCGCGGACTTGACCACCTGCGGCAGGAACATCTTGCCGGCACCGAACAGGTCGCCGACGATGTTCATGCCGTCCATCAACGGCCCCTCGATCACGTCGAGCGGACGCGGCGTCAGCAGGCGGGCCTCTTCGGTGTCCTGCTCGACGTGCGCATCGATGCCGTGCACCAGGGCATGCGCCAGCCGCTCGCCCACCGGCAGCGCGCGCCACTGGTCGTCCTGGCGGGCAGCCTCGGCGCCGGTCTTGCCCGACTTGTAGCGCGCGGCGATCTCGAGCAGGCGCTCGGTGGCATCGCGGCGGCGGTTCAGCACCACGTCCTCGACCCGCTCGCGCAACTCCGGATCCAGCGCATCGACGATCGGCAGCGCGCCGGCGTTGACGATGCCCATGTCCATGCCCGCGGCGATCGCGTGGTAGAGGAAGACCGCATGGATCGCCTGGCGCACCGTTTCGTTGCCGCGGAAGGCGAACGACACGTTGGAGACGCCGCCGGAGACGTGGCAGCCGGGCAGGGTGGCGCGGAGGATGCGCGTCGCCTCGATGAAGGCCACCGCGTAGCCGTCGTGTTCCTCGATGCCGGTGGCGATGGCGAAGATGTTCGGATCGAAGATGATGTCCTGGGGCGGGAAGCCGAGCTCGCCGGTCAGGAGGCGGTAGGCGCGGGTGCAGATCGCCACCTTGCGCTCGCAGGTGTCGGCCTGGCCCTGCTCGTCGAAGGCCATCACCACCGCGGCGGCGCCGTAGCGCATCACCTTGCGCGCCTGCTCGAGAAACACCGCCTCGCCCTCCTTGAGCGAGATGGAGTTGACGATGCCCTTGCCTTGCAGGCAGCGCAGTCCCGCCTCGATCACGCTCCAGCGCGACGAGTCGACCATCACCGGCACGCGTGCGATGTCCGGTTCGGCGGCGATCAGGTTGAGGAACCGCACCATGGCGGCTTCCGAATCGATCAGGCCCTCGTCCATGTTGACGTCGAGCACCTGGGCGCCGTTGCGCACCTGCTGGCGCGCCACTTCCACCGCCTCGGCGTAGCGATCTTCCTTGATCAGCTTGCGGAATTGCGCGCTGCCGGTGACGTTGGTGCGCTCTCCCACGTTGACGAACAGCAGGCCGGGCGTGATCACCAGCGGCTCGAGGCCGGCGAGGGTGGTGCGGGACGGTTCGTTCATGCCGGGATCGGGTGTCCCACGCCGGTGGAGCGCCGGCACGCAGCGGGCCGGGCGACGGGACGGGCCGTGTTGCGGGCTCTGGTGGAAGGCTGCATCACGCCGCCGCACGGCTCGCTGCGACGGGGCGCGGCGGTACGCCATGCACCGCCTCCGCGATGGCGGCGATGTGCGCCGGCGTGGTGCCGCAGCAGCCACCGACCAGGTTGACCAGGCCCGCGCGTGCGAACTCGCCTACCAGCGCGGCCATTTCCGCCGGGGTCTGCTCGTACTCGCCGAAGGCGTTCGGCAGCCCGGCATTCGGATGCGCACTGACCGCGCAGTCGGCGATGCCCGCGAGCACCTCGACGTACTGGCGCAGTTCGCGTGCCCCGAGCGCGCAGTTGAGGCCGATCGCGAAGGGACGCGCGTGGGCGAGCGAGGCATTGAAGGCTTCGGTCGTCTGTCCGGAAAGCGTGCGGCCGGAGAGATCGGTGATCGTGCCCGAGACCATCACCGGAACGCGCCCGCCGCGGGCGTCGAACTCTTCCTCGATGGCGTACAGCGCCGCCTTGGCGTTGAGCGTGTCGAAGATGGTTTCCACCATCAGCGCATCCGCGCCGCCCTCCAGCAGGCCGCGCGCCGCTTCCCGGTAGGCCTCGCGCAGTTCCTCAAACGAGGTGTTGCGGGCGCCGGGATCGTTGACGTCGGGGCTGATCGAGGCCGTGCGGCTGGTCGGGCCGAGCACGCCGACCACGAATCGCGGTTGCCGGGGCGTCGCCCGCGAGGCGATGGCGCAGCGTTCGCGCGCGAGGCGTGCTGCCGCGCGATTGAGTTCGGGCGCGAGGTGGGCCAGGCCGTAGTCGGCCTGGCTGAGGCGGGTGGAATTGAACGTGTTGGTCTCGACCAGGTCGGCTCCGGCCGCCAGATAGGCATCGTGGATGGCGGCGATGATGTCGGGGCGGGTCAGGGTCAGGAGGTCGTTGTTGCCGCGCAGGTCGCGCGCGATCTTCTGCGCGTCGGGCTGCTGCTCCCGGTCGGATCCGGATGCGAACCGTTCGCCACGGAATGCCGCCTCGTCCAGGGAATGCGCCTGGATCATCGTGCCCATCGCGCCGTCGAGCACGAGGATCCGCTCCGCGACCGCGGCTCCGAGGGCGCCGGCACGCGCCGGATCCAGCCAGGGCAGCCGGAAGCTCATGGCTTCCTCGCCAGCAGGCTCAGCACCTCGAAGTGCGGCGGCTTGCGCTCGCGCGTCAGGCGGCCGCAGGCCAGTACCTCGAGCTTCGCCTTGCGGGCGAACGCACGCAGTTCCTCGCTGGTGAAGCCGAGGTTCCGGTGCTCGAAAGGCTCGACGACGGCGCGATGGGCATGCCGCGCCAGCGTGGCGACCAGCAGTCGGCCGCCGCGGCGCGCCACGCGGGCCGCTTCCTGGATCGCGGTGGCGGGTCGGTCGCTGTAGGTCAGCGCGTGCATCAGCAGCACGAGGTCGAAGCGGCCCGCCGGGAAGTCCAGCGCGTGCATGTCGCCTTCGGCCACCTCGACGTTGCCGAAGGGCCGCAGGCGCTGCCGCGCGGCCTCGACCACGCGCGGGCTGGCGTCGATGCAGGTGATGGAGCGCGCGTGCGGCGCCAGCAGCTCCGCCAGCACGCCGTCACCGGACGCGACGTCCAGCACGTCACCGGTTTCGACCAGCTGGGTCATGCCGCGTGCCAGGGTCTCCCAGGTGCGGCCGGGCGAATAGTGGCGTTCCATGTCGCCGGCGACCGTGTCGGCCCAGCCCGCGGCGCGTGCGCGGCGCGCGAGCACGCCCGGCAGGCGCCGCTCGTCCTCGCGCAGGGTGGCGTCCTCGACGCTGTCTTCCAGCGCGCGCAGCAGCGCGCTTTCCTTCGCGTCCAGCTCGCCGTTGCAGCGGTAGTAGGACGAAACGCCCGCGCGCCGGTCGCGCACGAGGTCGGCTTCCTTCAGCTTGGCGAGGTGGGTCGACACGCGCGGTTGCGCCAGGCGGAGCACCGCCGACAGTTCGGCGACGGTCAGCTCCTCGCGCTGGAGGAGGGCCAGCAGGCGCACCCGCGTCGGGTCGGAAAGCAGCCGCAGCAGGGCCGATGTCGCGGCGAGGTCCAACGACCTATCCCTTTATCCAGATGGAAAGATGGATGAGCGTAGCGCCGGCCACGCATCGCGTCAATGCGCCGCTGCGCCGGCAGGCGGTCTGCAGCGGAGCACCGGCGGCCACGCACACGGGCCGACTGGTAGAATCGACGCTTTGCCGTCGCGATCCGGCGGCAGGGCGAAGGAGCTGCAATGGATTTCCGACCCACCGAAGACCAGCTGTCGATCCAGGCCATTGCGCGCGACTTCGCGCAGAAGCGCATCGCGCCGGTCGCGGCCGAGCTCGACCGCAGCGGCGAATTCCCGCTCGACACGATCCGCGAGATGGGGCAGCTCGGGCTGATGGGCATCGAGGTGCCGCCCGAATACGGCGGCGCGGGCATGGACACCATCGCCTACGCGCTGGCGATGATCGAGATCGCGGCGGCCGACCTCGCCCATTCCACCATCATGTCGGTCAACAACTCGCTGTACTGCAACGGCATCCTGAAGTACGGCAGCGAGGAACAGAAGCAGAAGTACGTGCGCGCGATCGCCTCCGGCGAAGCCATCGGCGCCTACGCGCTGACCGAGCCGCAATCCGGCTCGGATGCCTCCGCCATGCACACGCGCGCCACGCGCAACGCGGACGGCGACTGGGTGATCAACGGCAAGAAGAGCTGGATCACCTCCGGTCCCGTCGCGCGCTACATCGTGCTGTTCGCCATCACGACGCCGGGCGTCGGCGCCAAGGGCGTGTCGGCATTCCTGGTCGACACGCAGCGCCCCGGTTTCCATGCGGGCAAGGTCGAGCCGAAGCTCGGCATCCGCGCCTCGGCGACCTGCGAGATCGAACTGGCCGACTACGTCTGCCCGGCCGGCGACCTCCTGGGCACCGAGGGCAAGGGCTTCGGCATCGCCATGGGCGTGCTCGACGCCGGACGCATCGGCATTGCCTCGCAGGCCGTGGGGCTGGCGCGCGCCGCCTACGAGGCGAGCCTCGCCTGGGTGCGCGAGCGCAAGGCGTTTGGACAGCCGATCGGCTCGTTCCAGATGATCCAGGCCAAGATCGCCGACATGAAGTGCCGCCTCGATGCGTCGACCCTGCTGGTGCTGCGCGCCGCCTTCGCCAAGATGGAAGCCGAGCGCAGCGGCGGGCGCTTCAGCACCGAGGCCTCGGTGGCCAAGCTGTTCGCCTCGGAAAGCGCGATGTTCATCGCCCACCAGGCGGTGCAGATCCATGGCGGCATGGGCTATTCCAAGGAATTGCCGCTCGAGCGCTATTTCCGCGACGCCAAGATCACCGAGATCTACGAGGGCACCAGCGAGATCCAGCGCCTGGTGATCGCCCGCAACGAAACCGGCGTCCGCTAGGCCGCCGCGTTGCCCGGCTGCCGGCTACGCCAGGTAGCCGGCCACCATCACGCGCTTGCCGTGGAGGAGCTGCTCGTAAGCATCCGGCGGCGGCGGCAACACGTCCACGCGGGCGAAGCCGATCTTGCGCATGATCCACAGCAGGGCCTCGACGCTGGGGACGAGGCAGATGCCGGTCGTGCTCGCCTCGGGTCCGTGCGTGTCGTCGGTTTCGTCGATGATGCCGAACGATCCCTTGAGCGGCCGCACGAACCGGTAGCTGCCGTAGTCGACCATGCCGGAAAGCCCCGGCACCACCTGCGTCTCCACCACGCAGGTATCGCGGGTCAGCGCGTGCGCGCGGCGCAGCGCGCCGACCGGGTCCTCCAGGTGGTAGATGAGCCCGAGCATCAGCACCAGGTCGAAGCGGCCGGTGCGCTCGGGGTCGAGGTCGTGCACGTTCGACTGCTGCACGCGCAGCCGCGACAGGCCCAGCGCGTCGCGGATCAGGGTGGTGTCGGCGACGTGCTCGGCACGGGCATCGATGGCGAGGACGTCGTCGGCCCGCCAGCGCGCCAGCTTGCTCGCGAACCACCCCTGGTGGCAGGCGATGTCGATGGCGGTGCGTCCCGCGAGCGAGCCGCCGAAGCGGCTGTCGACGACCTGCTGCAGCATCGCCAGGCGGGTGTCGTGGATGGCGTCGAGGGCGCCGTCGTCGTAGGTCCGGGTGGTGCCGCCGCCGGGCAGGTCGAAGCGGTAGAACCAGGTCTTGTCGAGGATGCGGCGTTCGATCGCGCTCATGGAGTATGCCGGGCGGAAAGCGGCATTTTAGCAGCAGGCACGCGCGCTACGGCGCCGGCGCCAGTCCCAGCGAACGGGGCGCAAGGCCCATCGCCGCGCGGTAGCGGGCGTACAGCGCTTCCACCTTGGCGACGTATTCCTGCGTCTCGACATAGGGCGGCACGCCGCCGTATTCGGTGACCGCGCCGACGCCCGCGTTGTAGGCGGCAGCCACCAGCAGACGGTCGCCGCCATACCGCGCCTCCAGCGATTTCAGCAGGCGCGCCCCGGCCATGATCGACTGCGCCGGCGAAAAGGGATCGGTCACGCCGTAATCCGCCACGACCGCAGGCATCAGCTGCATGACGCCCATCGCGCCCTTGTCCGACACCGCATCCTTGTCGAACGCGCTTTCCGCATGCGCGATGGCGCGCAGCCAGGCTTCGTCGAGTCCGGTTCGCCCGGCTGCGCGCCGGAAGCCGGCGCGGTATTCCGCCAGCCTCGGCCGGCCGACCTTGCCGAACCCGGCGTGCGCGGACGATCCGGCCGGCGTGGCGACGGTGAAGGCGAGCACGGGTTTGGATCCGGGCAGCTGCCGCGTGCTGTAGACCGTCCGGCCGTCCTGCTCGCGTTCGTACAGCGTGCCGTGGAACACGCCGAGGTGGCCCCAGAGGTTCGGCAAGGCGGCCGCCTGGTCGTCGAGTTCCTTCGCGCTGCACGTCGAGCCCGGTTCTGGCGCCGTGGCGAGGCTGACCGTGCCGTCGCGCAGGCAGCGCCAGACCGTGCGCGCGTGCGCACCCCCGGCCGCGGCCAGCGCCAGCATGGCAAGCAGGAGGCGGAGCAGGCGGTGCGGCATGCGCCGATTGTATCGATGGCGCGTGAACGCACCGTCCGCGCGTGGGTAGGAGTCCCGATGCCGGTCCGCGCGCGCGCCGGATCCCGGGAGCGGACCTCCCTGCCGATGCTTTGTGACGCCCCCGCGCGGGTCTGGACTGCAACGCGCAATTCCGGTCAATCTGCCTGCCTTCCGGGCAACGGCAGACGGCGCCTCGATTCAGGATGCGTGCCGGAACTCCGGGTAGCATCGCGCCCGTGTCCCCTGGCGGGACCCGCACGCCCGACCCGCAACGGGTCATTCCATGGTGCAGGCCACTGGGGTTGGCCGTCCATGCGTACCGACCGCACCACCGTTCCGCATTCGCCGACCCGCTGTCCCATCCTGGAGAACGTTTCATGACCACAGCAGCCGGGTCGTCCCGCGTTGCCCCCGTCCTGCGCCCGCCCGCCAGCTGGCGGCGAACGGGGTGGATCGCATGCAGCCTGCTGCTGGCCGCTTCCATCGTTCCCGCGCGCGCCGAGTGGCGTACCGAGGCGCCGTTGCCGACCCACCTGGAGATCCATGGCGTGGCGGCGCCCGCGCCGGGACGTCTTTTCCTGGCCACCGAGGATGACTCGTTCGACGCCGGTGGTGCGCTGTTCGAGTCCGCCGATGGCGGCGCGATCTGGGTTCAGCGCGACGTGCCGGCCAGCCTGCACGACGGATTGAACGGCATATTTTTTCTCGACAGCCTGCATGGCTGGGTGTGGGGCAATGCCAACTACCGCACCATCGATGGCGGCGCGACGTGGGAGCAACTTCCGTTCCTCGGGTCGGCGTATTCCCTCACGTTCCTGACGGTGGACTTCGGCGTCACCAGCGGCAACTTCGGCACATGGGTCAGCCGTGATGGCGGGCTCTCGTGGGAGCCTTCGCCGCAGGCCATGACCACGTTCTCGTTCGCGGACGCGAAGACCGGCCTGGGCGCGGGCGACGACGGCCTCTTCCGCACGACCGATGGCGGCGACACATTCGTGCCGGTCCTGGCCGGACCGGCATCCGCGGTCGTTTTCCTGTCGCCATCCGTTGCCGTGGCGATCGTCGACGGCGCCTTCGTGCGGTCCAGCGATGCGGGCCAGACGTGGACGCCGGGCCAGGCCGCCGAAGGGCGCAACCGGCTGCATGCGCTTTCCGCCGCGGTCGTGCTGGCGTTCGGGCGAGGCGGGGCGTTTCCCGATTACGACGACCGCATCTTCCGTTCCGCCGATGGCGGGCTGACCTGGACCGACCTCGGCGAAGTCATACCGGCCGACGCGGCGCAGACGCCGACCGCCTTCGCTTCGCCCTCCGCGTCGGTCGTGGTGGCGTCCAACGGGGCGGGGCAGCTGTATCGATCCGCCGATGCAGGGCTGACCTGGTCGGAAGCCTTTGCCACGCCGGGACCCCTGCCGGGATTCCTCGGCGGCGGCGCGCCGGTGTTCGTCGACGCCCAGACCGGCTATTTCGGCTTCGGGCGCGGATTCGTGGTGCGGACCACCGATGGCGGTGCGAGCTGGCACCAGCTGTCGAGCGGGTCCGGCGATGCCGTGCGGGGTCTCGATCGCTTTGCGGGCGGTGCACTGGTGGCCGTCAACGAAGCCGGGCAGGTCCTCACGCGGGCAGCCGGCACTGCTCCGTGGCTGATCCGGCGCTCCCACAGCAACGAAAGCCTGGTGGCGGTGCACGCCCTGGGTGCGCACGACGCCGTGGCAGTGGGACACAGCGGCAGGACCTACCGCAGCGCGGATGGTGGGCTGACGTGGACCGCGGGCGCCGCCGCACCGCCCGGCCTGGCTGCAGCCGACCTCTTCTTCCGCACGCCAGCCGATGGCTGGGTGGTCGGGCAAGGCTTCGAGCAGGCCGCGTTGTTCCATACCACCGACGCCGGCGCTACTTGGACGCCGGTCACGGACGTCCAGGGAACCTACGTCGCCGTCGATTTTGCCGGTGCGAGCGGATGGGCGGCAGCCGTGTATGGCACCCTGTACCGGACCATCGACAACGGCGCCACCTGGGCCGCCGTGCAGTTGCCCGGATCGGACGTATCCATCCAGGACATGGATTTCTGGAACGCCAGTGTCGGCTATGCCGTTGGCGCTGGCGGCTATGCCGCACGCAGCAGCGATGGGGGCGCCAGCTGGCATATGCTGCCGACGCCGGACGCCACCGATGTCATCACGGACATCGCGCTCGTCGGTCCGGACGAACTGTGGGTCTCCACCGCGGATGGCGTCGTCATGTACTCGGCTACGGCAGGCCAGGACTGGGCCGTGATGGATTCGGGGCATCCCGGCGTTGGAGCCTACGCCGCCCTCGCCGTGGATCCCGCCGGCGACGCCTGGATCGGAGGATGGCAGGGCGCCATCCGGCACTTCGCCGGACCGCCGCCACCGCCGGTGAACCAGCCGCCTTCCGCCTCGTTCGAGTTCCTGACGACCGGGCTGTCCGTGGCGCTGACCGATACCAGCAGCGACGCCGACGGGACGATCGTCGCCTGGGCCTGGGACTTCGGCGACGGCTCCACAGCAACCGAACAGCACCCGACCCACGTCTTCGACCAGGCGGGGACGTGGCACGTCAACCTCACCGTGACGGACGACGACGGCGACAGTGATGCCACCGTCCGGTTCGTCGTGGTGCAACCCGGCCCGGGCGGCATCTTCGGCGAGTTCACCGAAGTGACTCCCGTGGACCCGTTGTTCGTGTCGCCGCAGGACGAGGACTTCTGGGTCAGTTCCGCCGCGCCGTCGGATTACGACGGCGACGGCGCCCTCGACATCGCCGTGCTCGGCTACTACGTGGTCTACAACGAAAGCGTCGTGGATCGCCTGGTGCTGCTGCGCAACGAGGGGCCGGCAAGTGCGACGCAATGGGATTTCTCCTACGTCGACGTGCCGCCCGGAACGCTGACGGCCGGGGCATCGGATCTCGCCTGGGGCGACGCCGATGGCGATGGCGACCAGGACCTGGTGGTGGGCAGCGATGGCGCCACTGTCCTCTATCGCAACGATGCCGGCACGCTGGTGGCGACCGGCACCGTGCTGCCCGGCTACCACGAGGACAACGACCAGGCCGACTTCGACCTGCGCTCGATCACCTGGGCCGATTTCGACAACGACGGCGACCTCGACCTGCTGCTGCCATCGATCCGCGACGAAGGAGACTTCAGCCTTCGCACGGCGCTGATGCGAAACGACGGACCCGATGGCAGCGGTGGCTGGACCTTCAGCGAGGTGGCGGCCGGCCTGGGCGAGTCCGTCCATGCGCAGACGACCTGGGCCGACTTCGATGGCGACGGCGACCTCGACCTCCTGATCGTCCACATCGCGCCGCTGTCGGAAAACGGCTTCATCCGGCGCTTCCGCAACGATGGCGACGGTACGTTCGTCGGCGAGGACATCCTCGGCACCCTGCGCGTGGAACACGGCGAAGCGCAATGGGGCGACTACGACGGCGACGGCGACCTCGATGTCCTGGTCGCCGGAAACATCCGCGAGACCGACGGCACGTTCAACACGGTGCTGCGCGTCTACCGCAACGATGCGGAGACCTACGTCCCGCTCGACGTCATTGCCTGCGTCTTCTGCGAAGGCTGGTTCGACCTGTCGGCTGCGACCTGGGCCGACTACGACTCCGACGGCGACATCGACATCCTGCTGGCCGGCACCTACAACTCGGGCTCGCAGATCGAAGGGCGCGCCAAGGTCTACGACAACGTCGGCGGGACATTCGTCGATTCGGGCAACCAGCTGCCGGCGCCGCGCGCCATGGGGTTCAGTGGCGGCTCCTTCAGCTGGCTGGACATCGATGGCGAAGGCGACCTCGACTACTTCATTGCCGGGGCCTATTTCGTGCCGGGTGGCAACGGCCTCGTCGAGACGCAGATGCACCTCTACGTCAATGGCGCCGGCGCGCAGAACGCGGCGCCGTCGGCACCCGCCGCCCTGGCTGCGACGGTCACGGGCGAAGGCGCCGTTGCGCTGGCCTGGACCCCTGCCAGCGACGATCTCACGCCGGCCGATGCACTGACGTACGACCTGCAGCTCTATCGCAGCGGCGTGCCGCTGTCCGGAGCGCGCCGCCTGCCGGAGCCGGGCGGCTTGCAGGGAAACACCGCGTGGTCGCTCGCAGGGCTGCCCGACGGTGCCTACACGTGGACCCTGCAGGCCGTGGACACGGCCTACAACGGCGGACCGCGCGCGCAGGCGGCGTTCCAGCTCGGTCCGGTGCAGGACGCGGTCTTCGCCGACGGATTCGAGATGGCACGTCCGTAGCGGCAGGCGCCGTCGCCGCCACGAACGACGGTCGGCGGCGCGGTGCGCAGGCCCCCTCCCGGCGGGAGGGGGCTCGCGCGTCAGTGGCGATCGAGTGCCGGTGTCGCCGCCGCCGGGTCGCCGCCATCGAGCCGGTCGCCCAGCAGGCGCCGCACGACCACGTAGAAGACCGGGATCAGCAGCAGGCCGAGCAGGGTGGCGAACAGCATGCCGCCGATGACGCCGGTGCCGATGGCATGGCGGGCGTTGGCGCCGGCACCGCTGGAAATCGCCAGCGGCGTGACGCCGAGGATGAAGGCGAACGAGGTCATCAGGATGGGCCTGAGGCGCAGGCGCGCCGCATCGACCACGGCATCGCGCAGGCCGCGCCCGGCTTTCTGCTCGGCCACGGCGAACTCCACGATGAGGATCGCGTTCTTCGCGGCGAGACCGATGATCGTGATCAGGCCGATCTTGAAGAAGATGTCGTTGGGCAGCCCGCGCGCCAGCGCCGCGAGCACCGCGCCGAGCATGCCTAGCGGCACTACCAGCAGCACGGAAACCGGGATCGACCAGCTTTCGTACAACGCGGCCAGGCACAGGAACACCACCACGATCGACAGCACCAGCAACAGCGTGGCGGTGTTGCCGGAGAGGATTTCCTGGTAGGACTGGCCGGTCCAGTCGTAGCCGAATCCCGCCGGCAGCCGGGTGGTGACGATGCGCTCCAGTGCCGCCATCGCCTCGCCCGAGCTGTGCCCTGGTGCCTGCGAGCCGACGATCTCGATCGCCGAATACCCGTTGTAGCGGGTCAGCGAAGGCGGTCCGGTGAACCAGCTCGCCTCCACCACGTTGGACAACGGGATCATCGCCGGCGCGCCGTCCGGGCCCGGTGGCGCGGTGGAGGATGGCGTGTAGAAGTGCGCCAGCGCCTCGGGGCCCATGCGGAAGCGCGCGTCCGCCTGCATGGTGACGCGCTTGATGCGGCCGCCGGAGAGGAAATCGTTCACGTACACTGGCGCGAACATGAGCTGGATGGCGCTGTAGATGTCGCCGACCGACAGGCCCATGGAGCTGGCCTGCACGCGATCGACATCCAGGTGCAGCTGGGCTGCGTCGGCGAGCGTGTTCGGCCGCACGCCCATCAGGGCCGGATCCTGCGCCGCCGCGCCGAGCAGGGTGTTGCGCGCCTGCGCGAGCGCTTCGCGGCCGGCACCCGAGCGGTCCTGCAGGTACATGTCGAAGCCGCCGAACTGGCTGAGGCCGCTGACGGTCGGCAGGTTGACCACGAAGATCTGCGCGTCGCGCAGGGCGAACAGGGCACCGTTGGCGCGCTGGATGAATTCGCCCGCGGTGGATTCGCGCTCGTCCCACGGCTTGAGGCGGATGAAGGCCATGCCGACGTTCTCGCCCTGGCCGACGAAGCTGAAGCCGGACACCGCCATCATGCCGTCGAACGCGTCGTCCTTCTCCAGCGTGTGGCGCACGTCCTCCATCACCTTCTGCGTCCGCTGCAGGGTTGCGCCGGACGGGAGCTGCACGATGGCCAGCGCGTAGCCCTGGTCCTCCTCGGGCAGGAAGCTGCCGGGCAGGCGCACGAACAGGAAGCCGCACACCGCGACGATCACGACGAACAGGATCATCCAGCGTGGCGCATGCCGCACCGCGCTGCCGATGTGGCCGACGTAGGTGCGGCTGACCCGGTCGAAGCCACGGTTGAACCAGCGGAACAGCACGTTGTGGTTCTCGTGGTCGGTCGGCTTCAGCATGGTGGCGCACAGCGCCGGGGTGAAGCCGAGGGCGAGGAATGCCGAGAACGCCATCGCCATCGCGATGGTGAGTGCGAACTGCTTGTAGATCTCGCCGGCGGTACCGCCCTGCAGCGCGCTCGGTATGAAGACGGCCGCCAGCACCACCGTGATCGCCACCACCGCGCCGCTGATCTGGCCCATCGCCTTGCGCGTCGCCTCGCGCGGCGGCAGGCCTTCCTCGCGCATGATGCGCTCGACGTTCTCGATCACCACGATCGCATCGTCCACCACGATGCCGATCGCCAGCACCATGCCGAACAGGGTCAGCTGGTTGATGCTGAATCCGATCACCAGCATGCCGAGGAAGGTGCCGAGCAGCGCGACCGGGATCACGAGGGTCGGGATCAGCGTGGCGCGGAAGTTCTGCAGGAAGATCAGCATCACCAGGAACACCAGCACGATCGCCTCGCTCAGCGTCTTGACCACTTCGCGGATCGAGATCTTCACGAACGTGGTGGAGTCGTACGGCGAGAACCAGGTGACGCCCTGCGGGAAGCCGGGCGACAGCTCGTCCATGCGGGCACGCACGAGGTCGGCGACGTTGAGCGCGTTCGCACCGGGCAGCAGCTGGATGGCGAACGCGCCGGTCGGCTTGCCGTTGAACTGGGTGTCGAAGCCGTAGTTCTGCGCGCCGATGTCCACCCGCGCGACGTCGCCCAGACGCACGGTGGTGCCGTCCGGATTGGCGCGCAGGATGATGGCGGCGAACTGCTCGGGCGTGGAGAAGCGCCCCTCCGCCGAAACCGTGGCGGTGAAGTCCTGTTCGGGAACCGAGGGCGAGCCGCCGATCGTTCCGGCGGCGAACTGCACGTTCTGCGAACGCACCGCGGCGAGCACCTGGCTGGCCGACAGCCCGTAGCCGTGCAGCTTGTCCGGATCGAGCCAGATGTTCATGGCGTACTCGGAGCCGAACTGCTGGGTCGAACCGACGCCCGGGATGCGCGAGATCTGGTCGAGCACGCGCGAGCCGACGATGTCGTTGAGGGCCGCGCGGTCGATGGCCGGGTTGTCCGAGCTCAGCGCCACCACCATCAGGAAGCCGGCGTTGGCCTTGGCCACCACCACGCCCTGCTGGACCACCTCGGTCGGAAGGCGCGGGGTGGCGAGCGCCACCTTGTTCTGCACCTGCACCTGGGCAATGTCCGGATCGGTGCCGGTCTCGAACGTCAGCGTGATCGAGGCGCGACCGCTGGAGCTCGAACTCGAGCTGAAATAAAGCAGGTGGTCGATGCCCGTCAGCTGCTGCTCGATCACCTGCGTCACGGCCTTCTCGGTCGTTTCCGCGCTGGCGCCGGGGTAGGCGGCACCAATGGTCACCTGCGGCGGCACCACGCTCGGGTAGGACTCGACGCCGAGGTTCAATACGGCAATGACGCCCGACAGCGTGATCAGGATCGCGATCACCCAGGCGAAGATCGGGTGATCGATGAAGAATCGTGACATGGCCGCCTCCTAGTGCGTGCTGGCGGCAGGTGGCTGCGCGCCCGACGCGGGTGCGTCCGCTGGCTCCTGCGCGTCG
>JAEZQS010000030.1 GCA_023412995.1 Pseudomonadota bacterium | reverse complement strand
GGCGGTGGAGCCGCGCCCCGTTCCGGCGATGCCGCCCATGGTCCCACGTGAGGGCAGCGCCAGCGCCACGCCCGACCACGGGCGCACCCTCGACCTGCCGCTGCGTCCCTCGGCGCCGCAACAGCCCGCGGGGTCCGGGCAGGTTCCCGGCGAGCGCCCGCCGCCCGCGGCGGCCTCGCGGCCGGAACGCGACACGCCGGCGCCGCCACGCAAGGACGAAGGCTCGGGCAACTGAGGTCTGCGGCGGTGCATGGGCGCCCTCCTGCGGGAGGGCGCCCGTGGAAAACCCGCTTCGGTGGGCCGGCGCAGCGCGACGGCGCAGCGGCTAGCCTGTCAGCGCGCGGGCGCGGTCATCCAGAACCCCGTGCATGTGCGCCAGGTGCGCCAGCGCGACGGTGTTGTCGATCCCGAGCTTGTCGAACAGGCGGTACTTGTAGGTCGCGACCGTCTTCGCGCTGAGCTTCAGCTGGCGGGCGATGTGCTGCATGTCCTGTCCGCGCGCGAGCATCAGCGCCACGTCCAGCTCACGCGCCGACAAGGCTTCGAACGGCGACTGCGCGTGGCCATCCAGTGCACCCAGCGCCAGCAGTTCGGCAATGTCCGGTGCGAGGTAGCGGCGCCCCTCGGCTACCTGTCGCACCGCCCGCACGAGTTCATCCGCGGCGCACCCCTTGGTCAGGTACCCGCTGGCACCCGCCTCGATCAGGCGGCGCGGGAATGGCGCCTCGCTCACCACCGTCAGGATCACGACGCGCGTGGCCAGCTTGTGGCGCCGCACGCGGTCCGTCAGCTCGATCCCGCTCAGCCTGGGCATGTGCACGTCGACAAGCGCCACCTGCGGCGCGGTGCGGCGGATCAGCGCCAGCCCCGCCTCCCCGTCCGCAGCCTCGCCGATCACCTCGATCCCGGGCTGCTGTTCGAGGATCATCCGGAACCCCGTGCGCACCAGCTCGTGATCGTCCACCAGGACGACTTTGATCATGTCTCCCCCATCGCTCCCCAACGATGGCCCGACCTTACCGCAGTTCAGGCGCGCGCGTCCGCCTATAATCCAGCGGTTCGCAACGGCCGGGATGGCCGGCGCAAAACGCGGCGCAGCCGGCGACCCGCCAGGCGAACCCGGCAACAGCACGGAGAGATGGCCGAGCGGTTTAAGGCACCGGTCTTGAAAACCGGCGTGGCAGCGATGCCACCGTGGGTTCGAATCCCACTCTCTCCGCCATCAACGCGACGCTCGCGCCGCGCGTGCCGGCCGGGCGAACGACACGGCGGGCCGGTCACCCGCGCGATCCACTGGGGAAGCGCACGGGTGGTGACGGTCACGAACCGTCCCAGTTGAGCGGATTGTTCTGCGCGTTCTGCTGGCTGGCGTCCTGCGTCTTGCGGCGCAGTTCGTCGCGATCGGCGACCGTCATGCAGGTCTTCTGCAGCATCTTCGAGCCGGTGCGGCGTTCGAGCGTGCAGACCAGGCGCTCGCTGTCATTGCGGGTCAACAGCGCATTGATCTCCTCCTGCGCGTTGATGATCTCGGTTTGCTCGGCATCCCGCAGGGCGGCGCTGGATCCGCGTTCGGTGAGCAGGGTCCTGATGCGATCGAGGTCGGTTTCCACGGTCTGGCGGTCCTTGGCGGAAATGCGACCGTAGCGGCCATTCGGCTGCATGTCGCGGCGCACGCGCTCGGACTGGGCATTGAAGTTGTCCAGGGTGGTGACGTGGACGGCAGGTGCTTCCTTCGTGCTGGCGTGGGCCGGATTTGCGCCACTGGCGACTGCGGCGATGGCAAGGGTGAGGAGCGCGGCGAATCGCAGGGACATGAAGGAATCTCCGGTGGCGGGTGCGAAGCATAACGTACGGCGTCCGTTTTGCGATCCGCACGGCGTCATGGTCCGGCACACCGGGCTCGACGGCATGCACGCTTTTCCGCTGGTACTGGCCTCCTGCACGTCCGGTGGCACTGGCGTATACTGGACAAATGCTAACGATTCGCATCTGCAACATGGCGCTGCTGGCGGCGCTGCTGGCGTTCGCCTCCAGCGCGCGTGCGGCCGAGGTTTCCACCGCCGTGCCGCAGACCTGGCAGATGCTGGATTACCTCGCGACCGACTATGCCGGCGCAGTCGCCGATGGCGCGGTCATCAGCGCGCCGGAATACGCCGAGATGCAGGAATTCGCGCAAACCGCGCGAAGCCGCATCGCCGAACTGCCGCCGGTGCCGGCAACGGGCGCGCTGCTGGCGAGCGCCGACGCGTTGCAGCGACTGGTGGCGGCGAAGGCGACCACCGCCGCCGTCGCGCAGCAGGCGCATGCGCTGGCCGATGCGCTGCTGCAGGCGTATCCCATTCCCACCGCACCGGCGCAGCCGCCGGATCTGGCGCATGCAGCGACCCTGTACGCCGCGCAGTGCGCCAGTTGCCACGGTGCGAGCGGACGCGGCGATGGCCTTGCCGGCGCGAAGCTGTCGCCGCCGCCGGTCGATTTCACCGACCAGGCACGCGCCGACGAGCGCAGCGCCCTCTCCCTCTACCAGGTGATCACCCAGGGCGTGCCCGGCACGGCAATGCCCGCCTATGCGACGCAGCTGTCGGAGGCCGACCGCTGGGCGCTGGCGTACTACGCCGGCACGCTGGCCTACGCGAAAGAGGCCAGCGCCGGTGCGCAGGCGCTTGCCGCTGGCGGCGCGGCGGCGAGCCTGGTATCGGGTCTCGGCGATCTCTCGCGGGCACGCGCGGCGCAGCTGGCGCCGGCACTCGGCCTGGATCGCGCGCGTGCCGTGCTCGGCTACCTGCGTGCGCATCCGGCGCGGGCAGCAGCCGAACGCCCCGAAGGCCTCGCGCTCGCACGCGGGCGCGTGGCGGCGAGCCTCGCGGCGTACCGCAACGGCTCCGCCAGCGAGGCGGCCCAGCTGGCGCTGTCGGCCTACCTCGATGGCGTGGAGCCGGTGGAGCCGCAGCTGGACCTGCGCGACGCGGGGCTGCGCCAGCGCCTGGAGACTGAGATGGGTGCCTACCGCAGCGCGTTGTCCGGGCGCGCGTCCGTGGCGACGCTCGCACCGCAGGCCGAGGCCATCGACGGGCTGCTGGCGCAGGCGCAGGATGCGGTCGCGGACAACGCGAGCGATGCATCCACCCTCTTCATCGGTGCCTTCACCATCCTCTTGCGCGAGGGACTCGAGGCGCTGCTGGTGGTGGTGGCCCTGCTTGCGTTCCTGCGCAAATCGGAGCGTCCAGGACTGGCGCGCCCCGTCCATGCGGGCTGGATCCTCGCCCTGGTGGCGGGCGGCATCACCTGGGCCGTTGCGCGCTATGCCGTCTCGATCAGTGGCGCCGGGCGCGAACTGACCGAGGGACTCTCCTCGCTGTTTGCCGCGGCAGTGCTCCTCAGCGTGGGCCTGTGGATGCACAACAAGAGCATTGGCGGGCGCTGGCAGGCCTACCTGAAACAGAAGATGTCGCGCGCCCTGGAGCGCCGCTCGGCCTGGTTCCTGTTCGCGCTCGCGTTCGTCTCGGTCTACCGCGAGGTGTTCGAGACCATCCTCTTCTACGCCGCGCTCTGGGGCGAAGGGCGCCAGGGCTGGCTGCTGGCCGGCATCGGGTGCGCGGCGGTCGTGCTGGCGGTGCTTGCCTGGGCGATGCTGCGCACCAGCCGGCGCCTGCCCATCGCGACCTTCTTCTCCGCCAGTTCGCTGCTGATCGCGGTGCTGGCGGTGGTGCTGACCGGCAAGGGCGTCGCAGCGTTGCAGGAAGCCGGCTGGATCAGCGTCACGGTGGCGCCGTTGCCGTCGATCGGCCTGATCGGGCTCAGCCCGAGCTGGCAGGTGCTGCTGGCGCAGGTCGCCATGCTGGTGCTGCTGCTGGCCGGTTTCGCCTGGAACCGCCGTGGCGCGCGCCTGTCACCACCGCGCATGGCCACGGCTGCGGCGGGCCCTGCACCGGGGCCCAGCCGCCGGCACTAAGGTTGCCCCTGTGTGTCCCTCCGGCGTGCAAACCCCACCGGGCCCGCAGCACCGTTCCATGCACGTGCCGTCGTGACGCCATCGGTGCTTTGACATACCCTCGCGGGCATGGTGGCCGAACGCAGTGACGAGGACCTGATGCTCGCTTACGCCGGCGGCGACCTGCTTGCCTTCGAGATGCTCTACCGCCGCCATCGCGGCATGCTGTACCGCTTCCTCATGCGTACGCTCCACCACCGCGCCGACGCCGACGAGCTGTTCCAGGAGACCTGGAGCCGCCTGATCGCCGCGCGCGAGCGCTACCGTCCCGAGGCGAAGTTCACGACCTGGCTGCTGCAGATCGCGCACAACCTCGTGGTGGACCGCTTCCGGCGCCGGCGGCCGCAGGCCTCCGGCGAGGAGACCGAGCAGGTACTGCGTACGCTCGATGCACCGGAGTCCGCGCAGCCCGACCGCGTGCTGAGCGAGTTCGAGCAACGCCGGCGCCTGCAGCTTGCGCTGGAGGAGCTGCCGGCCGAACAGCGCGTCGCGTTCCTGCTGCGCATCGAGGGCGGCCTCGGGCTGGAGGAGATCGGCGAGATCACCGGCGCCGGCCGCGAAACCGTCAAGTCGCGCCTGCGCTACGCGCTCGCACGCATCCGCGCGAGGTTCCAGTGAATTCCAGCGATCCGGATCGCGAGGTCCAGCGCCTGCTGCAGGAGGATGGCGGCGAGTACGGCGCGCTGTACCGGCGCCTGCCGCGCCTGGAGCCACCGCGCCGGCTCGATCGCGCCGTGCTGGGCGAGGCCGCGCGCGCCGTTCGCGGCC
>JAEZQS010000340.1 GCA_023412995.1 Pseudomonadota bacterium | reverse complement strand
CTGGCCCTGCTGCTCTCCGCGGGCGCGCGCCTGGTGCTGCTCGACGACGACCACCGCCTGCCGCTGCGCCGGCTGGAGGACGCCCGCGCCGGGCTCGATGCCAATCCGCTCGCCACCGCCACCACGCAGTTCCACCGCAACCTGGAGAACGCGCTCGGCGCGGGCGAGGACGTCGCCTCCGATCCGTTCGAGCTGCACCTCGACGCCGCCGGCCACCGCCTCGGCGAACTGGCGTCCACGCCGCGCTACGCGATCGATCGCGCCACCCTGCGCGGACTCGCGCTCAGCCGCCTCGACCACCTAAAGGGCGACGCGCCGGTGCTGGCGACGCACCATGGCAGCTACGGCAGTTCGCGCACCGAATCGGGGCTGTGGCTGTACCAGCTGCCGCCCGACGAACGCGCCGCGTTCGTGCGCGATCGCGACGAGTACCTGCGCAACGTCGAGGGCGGCAGCCTCTGGTACGGCTACCGCCAGGCGCGTGCCGCCACCGCCGGCACGTTCAGTCCGTTCGCGCTCGACAACAGTCGCCTGCTGCCGTGCACGAATGCGCTCGGCCGCGGCGAAGACGCGCTGTTCTCGCGCCTGGCCGAGCTGTGCCACCCGGGTGCGCTGATGCTGGAGCTGCCGGTCGCGATCGGCCACGTGCAGGAAACCGCGCGCAAGCGCTCCGCGCGGACGCTCGCCGCCCACACGCCGCGCTTCAACTACTTCGTCGCCGACTACGTGCAGCGCCAGCTTCCGGAATTCCACGCCGACGACCCGGCGCAGCGGCTGGCGTTGCTCGCCGCCCACCTGCGCGACATCGGCGCAGCCAGCGAGGCCGGGCGCCTGCGTCAGCTGCAGGAATACCTCGCCTACGCCCGCGCCGACCTGATCGAGCGGCTGCAGAACCAGTTCGACGGCGCGCCGGATGCGCCGGTGTGGTGGCAGGCCGACGTGCGCTCGATCATCGAAGCGAACGGGCGCGCGCTGATCGCCAAGGCACCGCCCCGCCTGGGCGACTGGCCCGATGCAGCCGACGCGGCGACCTGCGCGCGCCTGCTGCGCGAGGAGACCACCGCGCTGGCGGAAGCCTGCGAGGCGTGGCCGGTGTTGTGGGCGCACGCGCGCGAACAGGGCGAGCGGCTGCTCGGCGCGGTCTGAACGCGAACGCGCCAGCGGCGCCCTCGCGTGGTGGCGACACGCCGGTCGCGGTGAGCGTGATGGTGGTCGCGGCCGACAGCGGGCCGCTCCTGCAGGCCTGCGTCGATGCGGTGCTGGCCGCTCCGGCCGCACGCGAGCTGGTGCTGGTGGACAACGCCTCGCGCGACGGCGAAGTCGACCGGGTCGCCGCACGCCACGCCGGCGACGCGCGCCTGCGCGTGCTGCGCAATCCCTCCAACCTCGGCTTCGGCCCCGCGTGCAACCGCGGTGCTGCCGCGGCGGGCGGCGACGTGCTGGTATTCCTCAATCCCGATTGCATCGTGCCGGAGGGAACCCTCGCGGCAATGGCTGCGATCCTGCGCGGCGACGCCACGCTGGGCCTGCTCGGCGCCTGCGTGTGCGATCCGCATGGCCGTCCCGCCCGCGGCAACCGCCGGCGCGACCCGACCCTCCGGCGTGCGGTGATGGCGTTGACTGGCTTGTCCCGGTTCGAAGCACGCTGGCCGGTGCTGGCCGGCATCGAGATGCCGCCGGCCAGCGAGGCAGCTCCCACCCGCACTGGCGCGACGGCGCCGATCGAGGACGTCGAGGCGGTGTCCGGCGCCTGCATGGCCTTGCCACGTGCCGCCTTCGAGCGCGTGGGCGGCTTCGACGAAGCCTATTTCCTGCATGTCGAGGATCTCGACCTCTGCCGCCGGCTCCGCGATGCCGGCCTGCGTGTCGCCATGGCGCCGGGCCTGCGCGTGATCCCCGCGCAGGGCAGCTCCAGCCACCACCGCCCGCTGTTCGTCGCCTGGCACAAGCATCGCGGCATGTGGCGCTGGTTCAACCGCTTCGACCCCGCCGCACGCAACCCGCTGCTGCGCAGCGTGGTATGGCTTGGGCTCTGGAGCCGCTTCGCGCTCGCGGCTCCCTGGCTGCTGCTCCCGCGCCGCGGACCGCGACGCGCCAATTCCTGACGTCAGCTCGACAGCTTCTTCGCTCCCGAGCGGTACAGCAGCCAGCCGACGATCGCGAGCACCACCAGTCCGACGATCTCGCCCTGCTGCAGCCATTCCGGCACGACCATCACGTCGCGGTTTCCGGTGGCGTAGATGGCCACGCCCACCGCAATGCCCATCAGTGCCTCGCCCGTGATCAGGCCGGCAGCGAACAGGGTGCCCGGGCGGTGGATGCGATCGCGCGCGGCATCGTCGGTCGTGCCGACCATGCCGTGGCGCCGCTCGACGAGATAGGCGATCAGTCCGCCGAGGAAGATCGGCACCATCAGCTCCAGCGGCAGGTAGATGCCGATGGCGGCTGCCAGAACCGGCACCCGGAAGCTGCTGCCCTTCGCCTTGAGCGCCTCGTCGACGCCGATGATGGCGGCGCCGATCACGCCGCCGATGATGATGATGGTCCACGGCAGCTCGCCGCCGAACAGCCCCTTCGCGACGGAGGCCATCAGCGTCGCCTGCGGCGCCGAGAGCGGATTGGGATGTTCGGCGGTCGGTGCGCCGATGCCGTAGGCCTCGGCGAGCACCGTCAGCACCGGCGCCATGATCAGCGCGCACGAGAACGCGCCGATGCCCAGCATCAGCTGCTGCTTCCACGGCGTGGCGCCGACGAGATAGCCGGCCTTGAGGTCCTGCAGGTTGTCGCCGCCGACCGCGGCGGCGCAGCACACCACGGCGCCGATCATGATCGCGGCCACGGCGCCCAGCGGCGCTCCGCCGATGCCGACTGGCGTGCGGCCGGCATCACCGAGCAGCAGCAGCAGCACGGCCGAAGCGAACAGGATCGTCGCGATCGTGATGCCCGACACGGGGTTGTTCGACGAGCCGACCAGGCCGGCGAGGTAGGCCGACACCGACACGAACAGGAAGCCCGCGACGATCATGATGATGGCCATCGGGATGCTGACGTGCCACATGCCGACGATTGCCTGGTACAGCAGCAGCAGCGGCACGACGAAGGCGACCAGCGCGATCAGCATCCACTTCATCGGCAGGTCCCGCTCCGTCTCGGCAACGCGCGTGCCGCCGGTGCCGGCGCGCGCGGCCGCGATGCCGCTGCGCACGCCCGACAGCAGCGACTTGCGCAGCGAGAACAGCGTCCACACGCCGCCGACCAGCATGGCGCCCACGCCGAGGTAGCGGATCTTCGCCGACCAGATCGCCCCGGCGATGTCCTCCGCGCCGGCGCCCACGAGGCTGGCGGCAAGCACCGGATCGCTGCCGAGGAAGAACTGGTGGTAGAGCGGGATCGCGATGTGCCAGGACAGGATGCTGCCCGACACCACCACGATGCCGATGTTGAGGCCGACGATGTAGCCGACGCCGAGCAGCGCCGGCGACAGGTTGGTGCCGATGTAGCCGAGGTACTTGCCGAGGAAGCCGGCGCTGGCGGCGGTGTCGGGAATCAGGCGCATCCCGCTGGCCGCGCCCGCCTTGATCACCGCGCCGAGCGCGGCGGAAAAGGCGAGGATGCGCAGGCCGGGGCCGGGGTTTTCACCCGCCTTCAGCACTTCCGCCGCGGCCTTCCCTTCGGGGAACGGCAACGGATCCTCCACGATCATCGAGCGGCGCAGCGGCACCGAGAACAGCACGCCGAGCAGGCCGCCGAGGCCGGCGATGGCCAGAACCCAGGAATACTTGAAGTCCTGCCAGTAGCCGAGGATGACCAGCGCCGGGATCGTGAAGATCACGCCCGCGGCAATCGACGATCCCGCCGAGGCACCGGTCTGGACGATGTTGTTCTCGAGGATCGTGCCGCCGCCGAGCAGCCGGAGCACGCCCATGGAAACCACCGCCGCCGGGATCGCGGTGGCGACCGTCAGGCCCGCGAACAGGCCAAGGTAGGCATTGGCCGCCGACAGGATCACGGCAAGGATCACCGAGAGGATCACGGCGCGTACGGTGAGCTGCGCGACGGGCGCGGTCGCGGCCGGTTCAGGCGTCATGGAAGGCCCCTTGTTGGACAGGTGCGGCCAAGCCGCAGTCGGGCAATGAAAGCACAAGCCCCGCCGCAGGTCACGCCAGCACTTCGGGATGGGGTCTGGTGACCCGCGCACCGGGATCGCGCATGAAGGCGCCCGTGGCGCCGGCAACGGGTCGGACGCCCGACGGGGCACCGGGCTGGCGTGCGCTGGAGCCCGGCAGCATCAACACCGCCACGCGTTGCCGGTTACGCCAGTCCTCGCCGGTGGCGGTTGATTTCCTCGCGCAGTGCCAGCGTGGCGGCACGCGCGGCCGCGGCGAAATCCTCGCCGTCGCCCGCGTAGAGGATGGCGCGCGACGAACTCACCATCAGCCCATGGCCCTCGCTGGTGCAGCCATTGGCGACCACCGCCGCGACGTCGCCGCCCTGCGCGCCGACTCCGGGAACCAGCAGCGGCAGGTCGCCCACCCGCTCGCGCACGTCGGCCAGTTCGCCGGGCCAGGTGGCGCCGACCACCAGCGCGCAGTTGCCGTTGCCGTTCCATTCGCGTGCCACCGTTTCGGCGACGTGCTGGTAGAGCTTGCGCTCGCCCTGCGGCGTCCGGACCGGCAGGTCCTGCAGGTCGCGTGATCCGGGGTTGGACGTGCGGCAGAGAATGACGACGCCCTTGTCGACGCGCTCGAGGAAGGGTTCGAGCGAATCGCCGCCAAGGTAGGGATTCACCGTCACCGCATCCGCGCCGTAGCGGTCGAAGGCTTCCGAGGCGTAATGGCGCGCGGTGGAGCCGATGTCGCCGCGCTTGGCGTCGAGGATCACCGGCACGCCGGGATGGGCGATGTGGACATGCGTGACGAGGCGCTGCAGCGCGTCTTCCGCGCCGAGCGCGGCGAAATGCGCCACCTGCGGCTTGAACGCGCAGGCAAGGTCCGCGGTCGCATCGACGATCGCACGGCAGAAGGCGAACACCGCGTCCGGGTGGCCGCGCAGCATCGCCGGGAAGCGCGCGGGTTCGGGGTCGAGTCCGACGCACACGAGTGAGTCGTGGCGCTGCCAGGCTTGCCGCAGGTCGCTGATGAAGCCCATCGTGTCTCCCGAATCCTCCAACGCGGACGCCCGGCCAATGCGGGAACCCCGCTGTCGCGCATCTTCTGGCGGCTGCGCGGCGAACACCATCTCCACCCAACCCTCCCCTTGAAGGGGAGGGCTTCAAGCTGTTGGGCGCGAGCCCCGTCGTGCCGGCGGACGCCGGGGCCCTGTGACCCGAGCGCGCGACCTTCCAGGGC
>JAEZQS010000236.1 GCA_023412995.1 Pseudomonadota bacterium | reverse complement strand
ACCTCGATCGCCGCCGTCATCAGGCCCTTTTCCACTTCGAAGAAGGGAAAGCCGCGCGTGTCCTCGCGCGCGAGTGCAGCATCGGCGGCGGCGAGGTCGCCCCGCGCGACCGGCAGGCTGACCGGATCGAGGTGCATCTGCGGTGATCCGACCTGGCGCGCCGTGACGTAGCTGTGCGCCGCGTCGTCGTAGCGGCCCATCGCCACCTGGATGTCGCCGAGGAAAAGCCACGACATGCCGCGCTGCGGGCGGCGGCTTTCCGCCACCGCCCGGAAATGTTCGGCCGCTCCGGGCAGGTCGTTGTCGAACCACCACAACCCGAGCGCCAGGCCCTGGTGCGCATCGGGCACGTCGGGATAGATGCGGGCGAAGGTCGACCAGCGCTGGCGCAGCACGTCGGGCTTGTCGAAGAAGGCGGCGTAGCCCTGCGCCATCATCTGCTCGCGCATGGTGAGGCGGTCGAGGTGGCGCGTGGCCTTCTGCACGTACTCGTGCGCCATCGCGTATCGCCCGGTCGAGTAGTAGATGTTGGTGAGGTAGAGGTAGGCGAGCGCGAAGTCCGGATCGATCTCCGTGGCTCGGCCGAACAGCGCGATGGCGTCGGTTGCCCTTGCTTCTGCCATCGCCTGGATGCCGAGCGAATACGCCTTCAGCGCATCGAGGTTGCGCGTGGTGACATCGGCCAGCGGCGCGCTGGTCTCGCCGATGCTCGCCATCGATTCTCCCAGGCGGCTGCGCATCCGGCGCAGCAGTTCGTCCATGCTGGGAAGGACCGAGTCCTCGCCCGCGCCATCGACCGAGTCGCTGTAGACCGAGGTCTGGGTGGTGGGATCGATCACCTCCGCGGTCAGGCGCACGCGCCCGCCGATCTCGGCCACCGTCGGCAGCACCAGCGCGCGCGCTCCTTCGCGCAACGCGATTTCCGAGCCCGTTGCGCGGTCGACCGGCGTGGCGGGGTCGCGCTCCATGCGCTTGAGGACATCGCGCACCTGCAGCTGCGGCACCACGTTGACGTATCGCGACTGCTCGAGGCCGATGCGGAACGCCGCCTGCAGCGAGTCGTCGAACACCTTCTGCGTGGTGAGGTTCTTGAGGTCGCCCACCACCACCCAGTCGCGGTTGGCGAATGCGATGGCCGGTGCCGGCCGCGTCATGTAGAAGACCGGCAGGCCGACCAGCAGGATCAGCGCGAGCACTTCGATGCCGACCATCAGCGGCCGGCGCCAGATCGGCGTCTCGCGATACGCCTTGCCCGACCACGAAGGCGCGCGCAGCGGCGCCACGCCTTCCTCGCCCACCTCGAACACCGGCACCAGGTCGGGCACGCCCTTGAAGCGGTAGCGCCCATGGGTGCGCCAGCGGACCCGCGCCAGCCGCTCGCCGAGTTCGCCCTGTGCGCGATGGGCGATGTCGTACGCGGTACCCGACATGAGGATCTGTCCCGGCAGCGCGAGCTGCATCAGGCGCGCGGCGACGGGTTTCACCAGGCCTTCCACTTCGGTGCGCTTGGCGCCGCGCTGGACGTCGTCGATCGCGTTGTCCCACACGATGATGTCGCCGACGTGGATGCCGACGCGCGCGAGCAGGTTCACCTTTTCCTGTGCGCCCAGTTCGGCCAGGCCGTGCTGGTAGGCGAGGGCGAACGCCACCGCCTGGATCGGTCGCTCGAAGACGAGCAGGAAGCCGTCGGTCTTGTCGATCTCGCGGCCGCCTTGCGCCTGCAGCAGGCCGCGCGCCAGGCGGTCATGGCGCCGGAACAGTTCCGCCGCGCGGCGGTCGCCGAGGCGCTCGACCAGGGCGGTCGAATCCACCAGGTCGCACAGCACCAGCGTGCGCAGCACGGACGTCGCGCCGCCTGCGTTCGCGCCCAGACCTTCCGGAACCGCGGTCACAGCCTCCCACCCCCTGCAAACCCTCGCTGCCATTCTGCCCGCGAAGCGCGGCCGCCGCTACTGCTGCGCTGCAGCGATGCGCGTGCAGGACGTCATGCCGTGGCCGGCGGCGGCGCTCGCCAGGCGACGCCCAGCGGATCGAATTCCACTTCCCGGCAGGTGTCCGCGCGGATGCCGAAACCGCAGGCCGCGAGCGGACCTTCCTCCAGCGGATCGAGCCCGAACGCCTGCTCGACGTCCACCTCGTTGATGGCGGCGGTGATGAAGGCCGCGAGGCCATGCTCGGTGGCGGCGAGGTACAGCGCCTGCGAGAGGTGCCCGACGTCGAGCACGAGCGCGCGGTAGGCCTTGGCGTGGTTGCGGTACTTCCAGAAGGTGCGGCGGAAGCGCACGCACGGGAACACCATCGCCTGCGCGTCGGCAAAGTAGTCCTGCGCCGCCACCAGTCGACGCGCGAGGTCGCGCGCATCGGCCGCGGCCAACGCGCGCAGGGGCGACAGCGCATGCGCCACCGGGTGGTAGTGGTAAAGGCCGGGTTCGACCCCTTCGACGCGCTGCACCAGCAGGTAGGCCTCGGTCGCATGCAGGCCGCCAGCCGAGGGGACGCCCTTCTTCAGCAACTGGATGCCGGGCAGGTAGTCCTGTACCGCGCGCGCACCGAACGCCCGCTGCAGCACGCCGCCAAACGCGTCCAGCGAGAGCGCGGCCTGCGGTGCGAAGTTGCGGCAGGTGACGCGCGCGTCCAGCAGCCGGCCCAGCGGCGTATCCGCCGCTGGCGGCAGCGGACGCCTTTCGGCGGGGTCGCCGCGCTCGGCAACCACCGGCGGCGGCGGACCGAGGCGGTCGAGCAGCGAGCCGCGCGTGGTCGCCTCGAACAGCCGTTCGGCTGCCTCGGTGTCGATGCCCTGCCAGCGCGATGCGTAGTGCATCGCTGCCGGGAGCGCACGCCAGTGCGCCTGGCGCAGGACGCGGTCGCGCGCATCCTCCGGGCTGCCCTTGGCGACCAGCAGTCCCTTTTCGAGCAGCGAATCCAGCGGCATCGATGGATGGGCTTCCTCCAGCTGCGCGCGCTCGCTCCATGCCGAGGGCGAGAGGTTGCCCAGGACGGCGGCTTCTGCAGGCGACAGCACCACGTCACGGTCGAGCGGTGGCACCTGCGCGACCCATTCCACGATCGTGCGCAAGCCGTTGCCGCCTGGGCCGAGCAGGCGCAGGTCGAGGAGGGTGCGTTCGCGCGGTTCGAGCAGCACGATGGCGCAGCGGCGCAGTCGCATCCGGCGCTCCGGATCGGGAGAGGTCGGCATTATCCACGCCGTGGGCGCCCGATGCCGGCCACTGCTGACGCGCCCTGCGGCAGCCGATACACTCCGCGCGCCGCCGATACCGGCGCCGGTCATCCGCAAGCCCGTCCCTGCCATCCCGCGAGGAGGTCACGTGAGCGACGCCGTACTGACGAACACGCAGATGCTGAAGCTGCTGCTGGAACTGTCCACCAACGACGGTTTCCGCGAGCGCTTCGAGGAAAAGCCGGCCGCGGCACTGGTCGAACTCGGCGTGCCGCACGAAGTCGTGATCAACATGGATGCGCGCTGCCTGGCGCCGATGCGCCTGGCCGACAAGGCCGCCTTCCAGGAGGCGCACCAGCAGATGGTGGACTCGGTGGTGGTCGAGGCCCACAGCATGGTGATTCCGAACCGCCTCAGGTTCGGCAGCAGCAAGTAGCGCGATTCCGCTACCGGCGCCCCCCGAAGGCGGCGCCCCCCCCACGCCACCGCACG
>JAEZQS010000142.1 GCA_023412995.1 Pseudomonadota bacterium | reverse complement strand
GGCCGGCACGGGGTGCCGGCCGCGGCCGATGCACTGGAAGGCTTCTTCGGCCACCTGGCGCAGACCCTCGAGGATATCGACTTCCACAAGGGGCGGTCCCCGCGCACGATCCTGCAGCGCCTGCGGCGCCTGTTCCTGCGCGCCCGCCCCGACGAACGGGAACTGCGCATCCTGCGCGGCATCCTGGCCGATGCCTCGCGCATGGCGCGCCTCGCGCGCGAAGGCGGCGGAAACGAACGCCCGCAAGCCCGGTGCCCCCCGCCGGACGGCGGCGCCGGAGGCTAGCCGTCTTCTTCCGTCTCCGGCTCCACCCGCGCGATCAGCAGCTTGTCGATGCGCGGACCATCCAGGTCCACCACCTCGAAGCGGTAGTCGTTCCACGCGAAGTGCTCGCCTGGCTGCGGGATGCGGCCGAAGCGGGCCATCATCATGCCGGCGGCGGTGTTGAAGTCGTGCTCGTGCTCGCCCGGCAATTCGCCGATGCCGAGCAGCTCGCGCAGGTCGTCCGCGCCGACCCCGCCATCGACCAGCCAGCTGTCGTCCCCGCGACGGACGATGGCGAACGAACGGCGCTCCGCCTGTGGCGCGGCGCCGCGACCGACCACGGCCGACAGCAGGTCATTGAGCGTGACCAGGCCCTCGATGTCGCCGTACTCGTCGACCACCAGCGCCATCGGCGTCTGCGCGTCGCGGAACTCCTCGAGCAGGTCGAGCGCACGGGCGGTGGCGGGTACGTAGAGCGGTTCGCGCAGCGTTGCGAATAGGTCGACCGGTGCTTCGCCGGCCAGGTGGCCGGCCGCGCGCTTGACCTCCAGCACGCCCAGGATTTCCTGCTCGTCGCCGCGGTAGACCGGGTAGCGCGAATACGGCGCGTCGCGCATGGCGGCGAGGTTTTCGGCCAGCGGAGCCGTGGCGTCCAGCCACGTGATGCGCGGGCGCGGCGTCATCACGCTGTCCACGCTGCGGTCGCCCAGGCGCAGGACGCGATTGACCATGTTGCGCTCGTCGCTGTCGATCACGCCCTGGTCCGCGCCCTCGGCCACCAGAAGGCGGATTTCCTCCTCGCTGACGTTGCCGCGCGCGGCGCGGTCCATGCCGAGCAGGCGCAGCAGCAGGCGCGTGGCGCCGATCAGGACGAAGGCGAAGGGCGAGGCCAGCGCGGTCAGGAACCGCATCGGCACGGCGACCGCGATCGCGAAGCGCTCCGGGTCGACCAGGGCGATGCGCTTGGGCGCCAGTTCGCCCAGCAGCATGTTGAGCAACGTGATGCCGGCGACGCTGAGTGCGACGCCCACGGCAGGCGCGTAGCGCGCGACCGCCGGCGATGCGGCGAGCCCGGCGGCGATGCGCTCGCCGATGTCGGCTCCGAGCGCCGCACCCGCGCTGATCTGCAGCAGCGTGATGAACACCTGCACGGTGGCGAGGAAGCCTTCCGGCTCCTGCACCAGCGCCAGCGCGATGCGTGCGCGCCGGCTCTCGCGCGCGAGCTGCTTCAGGCGGCTCTGGCGCGCGGTCATCAGGGCCATCTCGCTGAGCGCGAAGAACCCGTTGCACAGCGCCAGCACCAGCACCAGGAGGGATTCGATCAGCATCGCCGTTCCGCCAGGCGGCGAGTGTAGCAACGACGACCGCGGACGGCAGGCGCGGCCGCAGCCCGGGGTGGGTGCGGTACCATGCGCGCCGGATGCGCCGGAACCACCGGCAGGCGCGCGCCACTGCCGCCGCACTGAAAGGACAGCCATGTTCTCGCTGCAGACGATCTTCGGAAAAGGCGACAAGTTCTACGGCCTGCTGGAGGCAAGTGCCGACGCCGCGCACGCCTCCGCCGCGGCGCTCGTGCGCATGCTGGGCGCGCAGGGGCCGGTGCCGGCGCTGGACGAGTTCATGTTGGCGCGCAAGCGCGAGAAGGAACTGACCGCGCAGATCAGCCAGGAACTGGTCAACACCTTCGTCACCGCGCTCGACCGCGAGGATATCGAGGCGCTTGCCGCCGCGCTCAACAAGATCACCAAGTCGATCTCGAAGTTCGCCGAGCGCTACTCGCTTGCCTCCGACCGCCTTGCCGGCATCGATTTCCGCTCGCGCGCGGAACTGCTGGAAAAGGCCGGCGAGGTGATCGTCCAGATGGTGCGCCAGCTGCGCAAGGGCATGGACCTCGAAGCCATGAAGGCGCACAACGACCGCCTGCAGGCCATCGAGAGCGAGGCGGACCGCCTGATGATCGAGCTGTACCGCGACCTCTACAGCGGCCGCTACGAGCCGATCCTGATCCTGCTGCTGAAGGACCTGTTCGAGTTGCTGGAAAAGGCGATCGACCGATGCCGCGACGCCGGCAACGTCGCCTACCAGATCGTGCTGAGCCACTCCTGATCCGCTGCCCCGCCGCGCCCGCAAGGACCGCCATGGAACTGACGCTCGTGTTGCTGGTGGTGGTGATCGCGCTCGCGTTCGAATACATCAACGGCTTCCACGACACCGCCAACTCGATCGCGACGGTAGTGGCGACCAAGGTGCTGACGCCCGGCCAGGCGGTGGCGCTTGCGGCCAGCGCCAACCTGGTCGGCGCGCTCGCCGGCACCGCCGTGGCGAAGACGATCGCCTCGGGCCTGATCGACTCGGGCGTGGTGGTGGTGGGGCCGATCGTGCTGATCTGCGCCCTCCTCGGGGCCGTTGCATGGAACCTGCTCACCTGGTGGTGGGGCCTGCCGTCCAGTTCCTCGCACGCGCTCATCGGCGGCCTCTGCGGCGCCGCGCTGGGCGCCTCGCACAACAACTGGGACGCGATCATCTGGGCCCAGGGGGGCGCCCACTGGTGGGGCGAGCGCGGCGTGCTGCCCAAGGTCGTGCTGCCGATGGTGACCTCGCCGGTGGCGGGTTTCGTCCTCGGCATGCTGCTGATGGGGCTGCTGTTCTCGCTGATGGAGTTCCTCGGCTCGCGCACCGGGCCGCTGGCCCGCTTCGGGCGTACGCCCTTCGCCAACCGCTTCTTCGGTCGCGCGCAACTGGTGTCGGCCAGCGCCATGGGCCTCTCGCACGGCCTCAACGATGCGCAGAAGACGATGGGCATCATCGCGCTGGCACTGGCGGGCGCCACCGCGTCGGGAACCCTCGACCGCATTCCTTCCTGGCTGCACTTCCTGCGCGTGGAAGGGGACGCCAACGGCGGCTTCGACATCGCGACGTGGATCAAGGTGCTGTGCGCGCTGGTGATGGCGGCCGGCACTGCGGTGGGCGGCTGGCGCATCATCAAGACGCTCGGGCACAAGATGGTCAAGCTGCACCCGGTCAACGGCTTCGCAGCCGAAACCGCCTCGGCGAGCGTGATCCTGACCTGCTCGCACTTCGGCATCCCCGTCTCGACCACCCACAACATCTCCGCGGCCATCCTCGGCGTCGGCGTGGCCAAGCGCGCCAATGCGATCCGCTGGTCCATCGTCGAGCGCATGGTGGGCGCGTGGATCCTCACCCTGCCGGTGACCGGCGGCATCGCCTGGCTGCTGGTCGAAGGCGCGCGCGTGGCCGGCCTGCTGCCGTAAGAGCCCTGACTCCTGGCGCCCGGCCGTCAGCCCCTCAAAACGTGTCCCCGCCACGCGAGACCGCCTGCTCCATGCGATCGCCGAGGCTGCCGAGTTCCTCGATCACGCGATCGATTTCCGTGTCGGAAAGAAGGCCGTATGGCCGGTTTTCGCAAAGGTGCAGGTAGGGTGATCCTTCGAGGTCGCTGACCGCGAGGTAGCCGGTGCGCTGCTCCCAGTTGAAGCGCAGGCAGCGGACGCCGTCCATGCCGGTGAACGGCCCGATTGGCGTCGAGATGCGCAGGTACTTGGCTCCGTCCTCGTCGTCCATTTCCGCCAGGTACATGCCCTGCAGCCGCCCGCCGAAATCCAGGTCGAAGCTGATCAGGTAGGGATCGTTGGTGCGCAGCGCATGGCGGCTGCCGACGTGGGAGCGGATCTGTTCGAAACTCTGCATCGGGCAGTACTCGTCGGACGTCGCGGGCTATGGTAGCAGCGTGCCAGCGGCGGGTTCGTGCCCTGCCGTACCATGCCGGGCCCAGCCAACCGGAGTGCCGCACCGACATGCCGCGTTCGCACCTTGCCGCTCCCGCCGGCTCCGGCGGGGTGGCCGCCTCCCCGGAACAGGCCGCGATCCGGCGCGTGGTCGCGTCGATCCCGCGCGGGCGGGTCGCCAGCTACGGCGAGGTAGCCGGTCGCGCCGGCCTGCCGCGG
>JAEZQS010000152.1 GCA_023412995.1 Pseudomonadota bacterium | reverse complement strand
TCCTGCGCCTGGACCGCGTGCCCGCGGCCGCCGGCGGCCATGTCGCGGTGGTGGCGCTGAAGCTGCGCGCGGACGCGCCCGACGGCACGCCGCTGGTGGACGAGTACTACCGCGCCGAGGTGCCCGCCGAAGGCGCCGGCCTCGATGCGACGGTGGCGGCGTACGGCCGTGCGCTCGCCCCGCTGTTCGCGCGCTTTGCCGAGGACCTGCGCACGGCCGCCGGAACGGCCCATGCGCCCTGAGGCCAGCCTGCGTCGTCTGGAGGAAATGGGGATCGCGGTCCACGTGCTGCGCCGGCCGTCCACGCCCGCGCCAGCGCGCAACCCCCCGCCAGCACCCGCGACGCAGGCATCGTCCATGCTCCTGTTGCTGGCCGAAGCCGTCACGCCCGCGGCGACCCGGCTGCTTGCCGACATCGTGCGTGCCGCGGCGTTCGCGCCGATTGCCTGCCGGGTGGCGACCGCCGGCGACGCGCAGATGCTGGCTGCCGCCGACGCCCGCGTGTTCCTCGGTCCCGCGCGTGCCCGTGCCGCCGGCGCGCTGGTCCCGGTCCACCTCCAGCAGGCCGCTGGCTGGTTCACTGCCGGCGAAGCGGATGCCCTGGTCGGCGATGCGCCGGCGCGGCGTGCGCTGTGGAACGGGCTTCGACCCATGCTGCGGGGGCTTGCGGCTGCGCAGCGCGACGCGCGAGGATAGGCGCCTCGCGGCCGGCTTGCCCGGCCGGCCCACGGAGCCCCTGGCGTGGTCGCGATCCTGAAACAGCCGGCGGCCGGATTCCGCCGCATGCAGGCTGGCGACCTCGATCGCGTCGCCGCCATCGAGGCCGAGGCCTACGCCTTCCCGTGGACGCGCGCGATCTTCCACGACTGCCTGCGCGCCGGCTACGACTGCCTCGTGCTGGTGCGCGAGGAAAACGTGATCGGGTACGGCGTGCTCTCGACCGGTGCCAGCGAGGCGCACGTGCTCAACGTCTGCGTGGTGCCGGCCGAACAGGGGCGCGGCCACGGCCGCCGTATCGTCAAGCGCCTGCTCGACCTCGCGCGCTGGCACCGCAGCGAGCGCGTCTATCTCGAGGTGCGCCCCTCCAATCCGCACGCGATCGCCCTGTACGAATCGCTCGGCTTCAACGAGTTCGGCCGCCGACCCAACTACTACCCGGCACGCCGCGGGCGCGAGGATGCGCTGGTGATGGCGATGGAGCTGCTGTAGGGCCGGGATTGGGGATTCGGGATTGGGGATTCGGGAAAGCGGCCCGATCCCTCATCCCGAATCTCCGCTCGTCAGCTGCGCAAACCCAGGCGCTTGCGTTCCATCCGGCGCAGGAACTCGTCCATGATGCGCCGGTAGAGGTCCTCGCCGAGATAGGCGTCCTCGACGCCGGCGTCGATCGACGGGTTGTCGTTCACCTCGATCACGACGTTGCGCGTGCCTACCTGCTTGAGGTCCACGCCATACAGCCCGTCGCCGATCGCCGCGGTGGCGCGCTGCGCGAGCTTGACGATGGCGGCCGGCGCCTCGCGGATCGGCAGCGTCTCGAAGCCACCCGACTTCGCCGTGCCCTTCGCGCCATGGTTGTAGATCTGCCAGTGCCCGCGCGACATGAAGTACTTGCAGGCGTACAGCGGCTCGCGGTTGAGGATGCCGATGCGCCAGTCGAACTCGGTGAAGAGGAATTCCTGCGCCAGCACCAGCGCGGTGTGCTGGAACAGCTCGTCGGCGGCGGCCTTGAGCCGCGCCGCATCCTCCACCTTGACGATGCCGCGCGAGAACGACCCGTCCGGGATCTTCAGCACGATCGGGAAGCCGAGCCGCTCCGGCAGCTCGGCCAGGCGCCGCGGCTCGTCGCGGTAGAGCACCTCGGTGCGCGGCGTCGGCAGCTTGCGCGAGCGCAGCAGGTCATGCAGGTAGATCTTGTTGGTGCACTTGAGGATCGAGCCGGGGTCGTCGATGACGACCATGTCTTCCTTCTCGGCCTTGTTGGCGAAGCGGTAGGTGTGGTGGTCGAGCGCGGTGGTTTCGCGGATGAAAAGGCCGTCGTACTCGGCCAGGCGCGTGTAGTCGTTGCGCGAGAGCGGATCCACCTCGATGCCGAGCTCGGCGCCGGCTTCCACGAAGTGCTTCAGCGCGCGCCGGTTCGACGGCGGCATCGGTTCTTCCGGATCCACCAGCATCGCGAGGTCGAAGCGGAACTTGCGGCGCGCGCGTGGCTTGCGCCAGAGCTTCTTGGAAAAGCGGTCCAGCGCCTGCGCGAACGCATCTTCCTGCGGGTCGGACAGCGTGTGCAGTCCGGCCGGCTTGATCGCCGCGATCTGCCACACGCGGTCGCGTTCGAACTCGATGCGCAGGATCGGGCAGGGGAAGAGTTCGAACACCTGGTGCACGACGTCCGCCAGGCTCGGGTAGGAGGTGTCGCCGAAGTACACCAGCACGCCGAAGTCGGTGGTGTCGCGGCCGCCGGCGGGCAGGAACTTCTGCAGCTTCTGGTTGAGGTCCTCGATGTCCAGGCCGTAGATCGAGCGCCGCCGCAGGTCGTTGATCGCGCGCACCGACGGGATCACCTTGTGACCGCGTGCTTCGGCCAGCAGCGAGACGTAGTAGCCTATGCCGAGGTATTTGTAGCTGCGGCACAGGTTGATGACCTGTGTCCGCTCGTCGTCCTGGCCGATCGGCTGCTTGAGGTAGTCGTAGGCGGTGACGACGTTGTCGGAAGGGTAGTAGGAGCCCCAGTCCGAGGCTTTTTCGACGACGATGACGAGCCGGCTCATGCGGGAACGCTTGGGATGGGGAGGGGCACGCCGGTCGCCGCGGGCATGTCGCGGTGCCGCGTTGCCGCGCCGGTTCGCGCGGGCGGCGCAGTGTGACATACCGGCAGCGTGGCGTGCAGGCGGCGCGGGTGCCGTTGCCGCGCAGCGCTGGCGCCTCTACGCTGCACGCGTGCCCGACCAACCACCATTGCCACGTCCGCCGCGCCCCCGTCCGGCGGACGTACGCATCCGGGCCGCGAAGCCCTCCGACCTGGACGCACTCGTCGCGCTCGAACAGGCGGCCTTCGCGACCGATCGCATCAGCCCGCGCCAGTGGCGGCTTCATCTCTCCGGCGGCAGTGCCGCCGTGCTGGTGGCGACGATCGGACCGTCCCTGGTGGGGGCCGCACTGCTCTTCTTCCGCCAAGGCAGCCAGGTCGCGCGCCTGTATTCCATCGCCGTCGATCGCGACTGGCGCGGCCACCATGTCGGCGAGCGACTGCTGGCCGCGGCCGAACGCAGCGCCGCACGCCGCGCCCGCTGCCTGCGGCTGGAAGTGCGCGAGGACAACGCCATCGCCCGGCGCTTCTATGCCACGCGCGGCTACCGGCCTATCGGCCTTCGGGTGGGTTATTACGAAGATGGCGCCAATGCACTTCGCTTCGGGAAGGTCCTGCACCCCGCCTGATGTCGCGCTTCGCACGGGCTTGGCGCCGTAGCGGCCTCGGCGCAGCGTCGCGCGTCAAGCGACGTGCGAAAGGCTTTCGCTCGCCTTCGGCGAGCGAAAGCCTTTAGCGCGTAACCACAGCGGCGCCGCATCAGTTATACCGGGCGAAAGCCCTTCACGCGTCACTACGACACACGACTCCCCCCACCAGCGGGCAGACCCCGATAACCCTCATCGCGGCTCCGGCCGCGCCCACAGCCACGCCGCCGTGGCGCCCATGAAGACGATGCCGGAAACCGCCGCAATGCGCGGCGTGAAAAGCAGCAGCAGCACGGCGCTCAGCGCCATCATCAGGCTGGCCAGCCATTTGGCGCGGCGGCTGACGGCGCCGTTCGCCTGCCAGTCGCGGATTATCGGGCCGAAGCGGTCGTCGGCGAGCAG
>JAEZQS010000089.1 GCA_023412995.1 Pseudomonadota bacterium | reverse complement strand
GCCTTCGCCCGTGCGCTCGACACGGGCGCGGAGGTCCAGCGCAATCCCTGGTCGCGCGTGGCCTGGATGCGCGCGCGAGGCGGGGCGGCGCTTTTCGTGGCAGGCGAACGGCACGCCTGCTCGCTGGCACTGGCACGCTGCGTCGGCGCACGCGCGCGCTTCAGCCTCGACGTCGCGCGCAGCCCGCGCGACCGCGCGGTGTTGCGCCGCCTCCTGGATGCCGGCCATTTCGCGCTCGTGCGCACGCGGCGGGGACCTCGCCCATGATCAAGCAGGCCTTCCCGATCGATCCCGCCTCCTGGCCAGCGGACGAAGCGGAACTGCGCGCCGTGCGCGAAGCGGTGTTCGTGCTGGGCCAGTCCATCCCGCCGGAAGAGGAATGGGATGCGCTGGACGCGCGCTCGCAGCACGTGCTGGCGCGCGATCCGCAGGGGCGCCCGATCGGCACCGGCCGCCTGGTGCCGCCGCTCGATGGCGAACCCGCGTCGATCGGCCGCATGGCGGTGCTGGAGGAGTGGCGCGGGCGTGGCGTCGGCGCGGCCATCCTGCGCGTCCTGGTGGAGCAGGCGCGCCAGCGCGGCCATGGCCTGCTGGAACTGCGCGCGCAATGCCACGCCATCGCCTTCTACGAACGGGCCGGTTTCGTGCCGTTCGGCGACGAGTTCCTCGAATGCGCGATCCCGCACCGGCGCATGCGACTGGAACTGCCCGCGGAGGCGCGGCCGCCGACGCCCGCGCAGGCACGCAACGAACCCCTCGTGCTGCTCGCCGACGACCGCGCGCAGGCGCTGTCCGCGATGCTGGCCGTGCTCGGCGATGCGCGCCACGAGGTCGATCTGCTGACGCGCGATCTCGACCCGCTGCTGCTCGACACGGCGGCCAGTCTGGAGGCGATCAAGCGCATCGCGATTTCCGGCCGGCGCGCACAGGTCCGCCTCATCGTGCTGGAACCACGCAAGGCGCTGCTGGCCGGGCACCGCCTGATCCCGCTGGCGCAGCGGCTGCCCAGCGCGATTGCGCTGCGCACGCCAGTGGACGAGCGGGACCTGCAGTACCCGTCGGCGTTCGTGTTGAACGACCGCGGCGGCTACTTCTTCCGCCCGCTCGGCAGCCGGGTGGAAGGGGAAGGCAGCACCGGCGCGCCGGGACGGCACGCCCAGCTGCGCGCGTTGTTCGACCAGCTGTGGGAGCGATCGGAGCCTGCCAGCGAATTGCGCGCGCTGGCCTGACCCGCGCAGACGCCGGCGCTGGCGGAAGCGAGCGGGTGCAGCGCGGGGCCGGGCGCGGTGCGCTTGCGTTCCGGCGCAATGCCCCCACTCCCTTGGACGCACTGCAACAAAACGCGCAAGCGAACCGCTATAATTCCGCGGATTCGCGCGCCCCTTGCGACATGGCGCGGCAAGGCATCCGGGCGCGCAATGTGCGCGCCTTTTCGTCTGCACGGTGTGAGCGTGAGCGCCAACCAGTCAAGCCTTTTCCAGCAGTTCCTGGCCTCCTCGGCGTTTTCCGGCGGCAACGCCGGCTACATCGGGGACCTCTACGAGGCCTTCCTTGCCGACCCGGCGTCGGTCCCGGCCGGCTGGCGCGATGCCTTTTCCGCGTTGAAGAACGGCAGTGGCGGCGACAATTCGCATGCGGCAGCCATCGCGCGCATCGAGGCGGCCCAGCGCGAAGGCCGCGGCAGCCGCGGCGCGGCCCCGTCACCCGCGCCTTCGCAGAAGCAGGCCGCGGTGCTCAAGCTGGTCACCGCGTACCGCTCGCGCGGACACCTCGGCGCCGCGCTCGATCCGCTGCAGATGCAGCAGGCGTTTTCCGATGCCGACCTGCGCGCGATCGGGCTACTGCCGCGCCCCGGCGTGCCCGACCTCGATCCGGCCTTCCACGGGCTGACCGAAGCCGACCTCGACACCGAATTCAGCACCGGCTCGCTCGCCGGGCCGCAGCGCCTGACGCTGCGCGACCTGCTGGCGCTGCTGCGCGCCACCTATGCCGGCAGCATCGGCGCGGAGTTCATGCACATCTCCGACGTCGAGCAGCGCCACTGGGTGCACGAGCAACTCGAACGCGCCGGCGGCGACCGCGGCCCGGATACCGCCGATCGCAAGCGCGTGCTGGAGCGCCTGGTGCAGGCGGACGGCCTCGAGCGCTACCTGCACACGCGCTACGTCGGCCAGAAGCGTTTCTCGCTGGAAGGCGGCGACAGCCTGATCCCGCTGCTGGACGAGCTGATCCGCCGCGGCGGCGCCGACGGCATGGACGACATGGTCATCGGCATGGCCCATCGCGGCCGCCTCAACGTGCTGGTGAACATCCTCGGCAAGTCGCCGCAGAAGCTGTTCGAGGAGTTCGACGGCAAGATCGACCATCCCGACGACCCGGCCCACTCCGGCGACGTGAAGTACCACATGGGCTTCAGCACCGACGTGCGCACCAGCGGGCGCACCGTGCACCTCGCGCTCGCCTTCAATCCCTCGCACCTGGAAATCGTCAACCCGGTGGTGTGCGGCTCGGTGCGCGCGCGCCAGACCCATCGCCGCGACGAACACCGCGAGCACGTGGTGCCGGTGCTGATCCACGGCGACGCCGCCTTCGCCGGCCAGGGCGTCAACATGGAGCTGCTCAACATGTCGCAGGCGCGCGGCTTCTGCGTCGGCGGCGCCATCCACGTGGTGGTCAACAACCAGGTCGGCTTCACGACGTCCAATCCGCACGACGCGCGCTCGACGCTGTACTGCACCGACGTCGCCAAGATGATCAACGCGCCGGTGTTCCACGTGAACGGCGACGATCCCGAGGCGGTGCTGTTCGTCGCGCGCCTCGCCTTCGACTACCGGCAGAAATTCAAGCGCGACGTGGTCATCGACCTCGTCTGCTACCGCCGCCACGGCCACAACGAGGCGGACGAGCCCGCGGCCACGCAGCCGCTCATGTACCAGCTGATCAAGGCGCGCCCGCCGCTGCGGGAGCTGTACGCACGCGAGCTCGAGGCGCGCGGCGTGGTGACGGCGGACGAGGCGCAGGCGATGGTCGACGACTACCGCCGGCGGCTGGAGGCGGGCCAGCCGATTGCCGACCTCGATCGGGACTACCGCGATGCCTTCGCGGTGGACTGGAGCCGCCACCTCGGCGCCAGCCTCGACCAGCCGGTCGCGACCGGGGTCGATGCGGCGACGCAGGCGCAACTGGCGGAACGCATACTCACCGTGCCGCAGGGCGTCACGCTGCAGCCGCGCGTGGCGAAGATCCTCGCCGACCGTCGCAGCATGGCCGCCGGCAGCCAGCCGATGGACTGGGGCTACGCCGAGAACCTCGCCTATGCCTCGCTGGTGGCGCAGGGCTTCGACCTGCGCCTGGTGGGCCAGGACTCCGGCCGCGGCACCTTCTTCCACCGCCATGCCGTGCTGCACGACCAGGATTCCGGCGGCACCTGGGTGCCGCTGGCGCGCCTGCGTGAAGGCGCCGACGTCAGCATCGTCGACTCGCTCCTCAGCGAGGAGGCGGTGATGGCGTTCGAGTACGGCTATTCGACCGCCAACCCGCAGACGCTGGTCATCTGGGAAGCGCAGTTCGGCGACTTCGCCAACGGCGCGCAGGTGGTCATCGACCAGTTCATCTCCTCCGGCGAGGCGAAGTGGAACCGCCTGTCCGGCCTCGTGCTGCTGCTGCCGCACGGCTACGAAGGCCAGGGACCGGAGCATTCCTCGGCGCGGCTGGAGCGCTACCTGCAGCTGTGCGCGCTCGACAACATGCAGGTGTGCGTGCCGACCACCCCCGCGCAGATGTTCCACCTGCTGCGCCGGCAGATGCTGCGCGATGCGCGCAAGCCGCTGGTGGTGATGACGCCGAAGTCGCTGCTGCGCCACAAGCTGGCCGTGTCCACCGGCGACGAACTGGCCGATGGCGGCTTCCAGCTCGCCATCGGCGACACCACCGCGAAGAATGCGAAGAAGGTGAAGCGCGTGGTCCTGTGCGCCGGCAAGGTCTACTACGACCTGGTCGAGGAAGCAGGCAAGCGCAAGCTCGCCGACGTGGCGATCGTGCGCGTCGAGCAGCTCTACCCGTTCCCGCGCACCGAGGTCGCCGCCGAGCTGGCGCGCCACCCCGCCGCGAAGGACATCGTGTGGTGCCAGGAAGAGCCGATGAACCAGGGCGCCTGGTACCAGATCCGCCACCACCTCCAGGCGGTGGTCGGGCCGAAGCAGGTGCTGGCCTATGCCGGCCGCTCGCGTTCGCCCGCGCCCGCCTGTGGCCACCAGAGTACCCACGTCGTCGAGCAGGCGGCGCTGGTCGAGCAGGCGCTGGTCGCGCCGATCGGTTCCGACAACGTCGCGGAGTGAGCCATGTCGATTGAAGTGAAGGTCCCCGTTCTGCCCGAATCCGTTTCCGACGCGACCATTGCCAGCTGGCACAAGAAGGCGGGCGACGCGGTCAAGCGCGACGAAAACCTGGTCGATCTCGAAACCGACAAGGTGGTGCTGGAAGTCCCCTCCCCCGCCGATGGCGTGCTGAAGGAGATCCGCTTCGAGACCGGCGCCACGGTGACCAGCCAGCAGGTGCTCGCGGTGCTGGAGGAAGGCGCCGCAGCCGCCCCGGCCAAAGAGGCCCCGCCGGTGAAGGCGGATGAAAAGACCGCGCCGCCGCCGAAGCCGTCGTCTTCCGAAGGCGACGACGCCCCCGTGAAGGCGCCGGCCAGGGGTGGCGCGGTGCCGCCTGGCGTCGCCGCGCTGTCGCCGGCCGGCCAGCGCGTCGCGAGTGAAAACCGCATCGATCCCGCGCAGGTGGAAGGTACCGGGCGCGACGGGCGCGTGACCAAGGAAGACCTCGTCAATTTCATGCGCAGCGGCACCCCCGCGGAAAAGCCCGCCGCCCAGGCTGCGCCGCAGGCGCGGCCCGCGCCGTCGGGCGATCGCGCCGAAGAGCGCGTGCCGATGACGCGCATGCGCGCACGCATCGCCGAGCGCCTGATGCATTCGAAGAACTCGATCGCCATGCTGACCTCGTTCAACGAGATCAACCTGTCGAAGGTCGCCGCGATGCGCAAGCAGCTCGGCGAGCAGTTCGAGAAGACGCAGGGCATCAAGCTCGGCTACATGAGCTTCTTCGTCAAGGCCGCCTGCGAGGCGCTCAAGCGCCACCCGGTGGTCAACGCCTCGGTCGATGGCAACGACGTCATCTACCACGGCTACCAGGACATCTCGATCGCGGTTTCGACCGATCGCGGCCTGGTGACCCCGGTGCTGCGCGACGTGCAGGCGATGGGCTTCGCGGACATCGAGAAGGCGATCGCGGAGTACGCGCGCAAGGCGCGCGAGGGCGGCCTGGCGCTGGAGGACCTCACCGGCGGCACGTTCACCATCACCAACGGCGGCACGTTCGGCTCGCTGTTCTCGACCCCGATCGTCAATCCGCCGCAAAGCGCGATCCTCGGCATGCACACGATCAAGGAACGCCCGGTGGTGGAGAACGGGCAGGTCGTCGCCGCACCCATGATGTACGTCGCGATCAGCTACGACCACCGCATCATCGACGGCAGGGACGCGGTGCTGTTCCTGGTGGACATCAAGAACCAGCTCGAGAATCCGCATCGCATGCTGCTTGGCCTGTAGGCCAAGCAGCATGCGGGAATAGGGAATGGAGGATGGGGAATGGGGAATGGTCAAGAGCTGTACCGTTCCACCCCCGACCAGTCCGCAACGCGAGCGCGTTGGCTCTTCCCATTCCCTATTCCCTATTCCCCATTCCCTTCGTGAGCGAATGAAATGAGCGAACAATTCGACGTCATCGTCATCGGCGCCGGTCCTGCCGGTTATGTGGCTGCGATCCGCGCCGCGCAGCTGGGCCTCAAGACCGCCTGCGTCGACATGTTCGTGGGCAAGGACGGCAAGGCCGCGCTGGGCGGCACCTGCCTCAACATCGGCTGCATCCCGTCCAAGGCGCTGCTGGATTCCTCGCGCCAGTTCTGGAACCTGACGAAGCACTTCGCCGTGCACGGCATCAGCGCGAAGGATCCGTCGATCGACGTCGGCACGATGGTCGGGCGCAAGGACAAGATCGTGAAGCAGTTCACCGGCGGCATCGCGATGCTGTTCAAGCAGAACAAGGTCACGCCGTACTTCGGCAAGGGCCGCCTGCTGGCCGGTCGCAGGGTCGAAGTCAGCGCGCCCGACGGCAGCCGGCAGACGCTGTCGGCCGCAAACGTGATCCTCGCCACCGGCTCGACCCCGATCGAACTGCCGTTCGCGAAGTTCGATGGCAAGCACATCGTGGACAACGCCGGCGCACTCGATTTCAGCGAGACGCCCGCGCGCCTCGGCGTGATCGGCGCCGGCGTGATCGGCCTCGAGCTCGGCAGCGTATGGAAGCGCCTCGGAAGCGAGGTGACCATCATCGAGGCGCTGCCGGAGTTCCTCGCCGCGGCCGATGCGGAGGTCGCCAAGGTGGCGCTGCGTGAGTTCACCAGGCAGGGCCTCAAGATCGAACTCGGCGCCAAGCTCCAGAAGGCGGAGGTCAAGGGCAAGGAGGTCCACCTCACCTACAGCGGCAAGGATGGCGAGCAGCAGCTCGTGGTCGACAAGCTGCTGGTCGCCGTTGGCCGCCGCGCCTACACCGAGGGGCTGCTTGCCGAGGACACGGGCGTCAGGACCGACGAGCGCGGCCGGGTCGAGGTGGACGAGCACTGCTGGACCGGCGCCGAGGGCGTGTGGGCGGTCGGCGACTGCGTGCGCGGCCCGATGCTCGCGCACAAGGGCTCCGAGGAAGGCGTGATGGTCGCCGAACTCATAGCCGGCAAGGCCGGCCACATCAACATGGAAACCATTCCCTGGGTGATCTACACCGAGCCGGAAATCGCCTGGGTCGGCAAGACCGAGCAGCAGTGCAAGGCCGAAGGCATCCCGTACCGCACCGGCAGCTTCCCGTTTGCCGCCATCGGCCGCGCCGTCGCCATGAACGAGCCTGCCGGTTTCGTGAAGATGATCGCCCACGCCGAAACCGATCGCATCCTCGGCGTGCACCTGGTCGGCGCGAACGTCTCCGAGCTGGTGGCCGAATGCGTGGTGGCGATGGAGTTCAAGGGGTCCTCGGAAGACCTCGCGCGCATCGTGCATGCGCACCCGACCCTGTCCGAAGCCGTGCACGAGGCGGCGCTGTCGGTCGACAAGCGGGCGATCCACAAGGCCAACTGAGGCGGGCTCCGGCGGGAGCCCCGGCCGCGATGGCGCCGGGGCCGCGCCATCGTTCCGGCGACGCGCGCCCGCGCCGGGCACCAGGAGCTACCAGCGACCCGGGGTACCAGCGATGAGCAGCAACGAATCCTTCCACGCCTTCCGCATCCACCAGGACCGCTCCGGCCACCGCGCCGGCATCGAGGAGATGCGCGTCGACGACCTCTCGCCGGGCGAGGTGCTGGTCAAGGCCGCGTACTCGTCGGTCAACTACAAGGACGCCCTGGCGGGCACCGGCACGGGCAAGATCCTGCGGCAGTTCCCGCTCAACGGCGGCATCGATGTCGCCGGCTACGTGGCGGCTTCGACGGACCCGGCGTTCAAGGAAGGCGACCAGGTGCTGTGCACGGGTTGCGGGCTCTCGGAGACGCGCGATGGCGGCTACGCCGGATACGCGCGGCTGCCGTCGCAGTGGACCATCCCGCTGCCCGCCGGCCTCACGCTGCGCGAATCGATGGCGCTCGGCACGGCCGGTTTTACGGCGGCGCTGTCGCTGTTCCAGATGGTACGCAACGGCCAGGTGCCCGGGATGGGTCCGGTCGTGGTGACTGGTGCGACCGGCGGCGTCGGCTCGCTGGCCATCGCCATCCTCACCCGCGCCGGCTTCGAGGCGCACGCGATCACCGGCAAGGTCGACCAGTTCGACTACCTGATCGGCCTCGGCGCACGGCAGTGCATCGCCCGCGAAGGCCTGTACTGGGGCCAGCGGCCGCTGGAGACCGCGCGCTGGGCCGGTGCGATCGACAACGTCGGCGGCGACATGCTGGCCGGGCTCACCCGCGTCATCCGGCCCTACGGCAACATCGCCAGCTGCGGCCTGGCCGCCTCGGCCGAGCTCGCCACCACGGTCATGCCCTTCATCCTGCGCGGCGTCAGCCTGCTGGGGATCGCCTCCGCCGGCACGGCCCGCGCGATCCGCGACGAGGTGTGGCGTCACCTGGCGGACGACTGGAAGCCGCCGCAGCTGGCCGACATCGCGGCGCACGAGGTGGGGCTGGACGGCCTGCCGGCGGTATTCGAGCGCATGCTCGCCGGCGGATCGCTCGGGCGCACGGTCGTGAAAATCGGCTGAGCGGCGCTGGCCGCTGTCGTGGCGGCCGACTAGAATGGCGCTTTTCCACAGGGGAAAACCATGTCCAGAGTACTGATCGTCGACGATTCGCCTTCCCAGCTGGTCGGCATGAAACGGACGCTCGAGAAGCTCGGCCACCAGGTCATCACGGCCGAGGACGGCGCTGCCGGCGTCGAGGTGGCCAAGCGCGAACTGCCCGACCTGATCCTGATGGACGTGGTCATGCCGAACCTCAACGGCTTCCAGGCCACCCGCACGATCTCGAAGGACCCCAAGACGAGCCACATCCCGATCATCCTGGTCACCACCAAGGACCAGGACACCGACCGCGTCTGGGGCATGCGCCAGGGCGCGAAGGCCTACGTCACCAAGCCGATCGACGACGCCGAACTGACGCGCGTGATCCAGGAATACCTGCCGGCCGCCTGAGACCGACGCGCGCGCGATCCGCACGCGCGCTGGCCTGCCTGCTCAGGCGCGCGGATCGAAGCCTGCAAACGCCGCTGCCAGCCGTTCGTAGGCGGCGCGCTCCTCCTCGCTGGCGGGCTTGGGCACGCGCACTTCCAGGGTCACGATGTGGTCGCCGGGCGTGCGGCCCGGCCAGCCGCGACCCCTCAGGCGCATCCTTCGCCCGCCGTCGGAGCCCGCGGGAATGCGCAGCTGCACGTCGCCACCCAGTGTCGGCACGGTGACGGTCGCTCCCAGCGCCGCTTCCCACGGCGCCACCGGCAGCACCGAATGCACCGTGCGGCCCTCGAGGCGGAAGCGCGGATCCTCGCGCAGCCCGATCTCCAGGATCAGGTCGCCGGCCGGCCCGCCGGCGGCGCCGGGATAGCCCTGCCCGGCCAGCCGGATCTGCTGGCCCGGCTGGATTCCCGCGGGGATCTTCACGTCCAGGGTGCGGTCGCCGCTGCCGTCGCGCAGGCTGATGCGCTCGTTGCCGCCACGCCAGCCGGTAGCGAGGTCGATCGCGATCTGCGCGTGCAGGTCGCGCCCGCGCCGGGGACCGCCGCGTCCGGCGCGCTGGCCGAACAGCGATTCGAAGAAGTCGCTGAAGTCGGCCTCGCCTTCCGCACCGGCGCCCGCGTGGCCGCGCTGCCACTCCGGCGGCGGGCCGCGGAACTCGTCGCCACCGCGGTACCCGCCTGCGCGCACCTGGTCGTACGCGCGGCGGCGCTCGCCGTCCTTGAGCGCCTCGTAGGCTTCGTTCACCGCCTTGAAGCGGTCTTCGGCGCCGGCTTCCTTGCTGACGTCGGGATGGTATTTGCGCGCGAGGCGGCGGTAGGCGGACTTGATCTCCGCCTCGCTCGCCTCCGGCTTCACGCCAAGGGTTTCGTAGTAGTCCTTGAACTCCATCGTCTCGTGCCTGCACGCGAAAGGCCCGCGGCAGTTTGGCCGCCGCGGGCCAGCCGATCAACCGCCGCGCGGCAGGCGCGCGGACGGGGAACGGGATCAGCTTTCGATGTTGATGCGGCGCGGGGCCGTGTCGGCGCGCTTGGGGATCGAGATCTCCAGCACGCCATGGCGGCCGGTCGCCTTGATGCCTTCCGGGTCCGCGCTGTCGGGCAGCGCGAAGCGCCGGTAGAACGTGCCGTGCGAGCGCTCCACCCGGGTGAACTTGCCACGCGCGCCCTGCTCGCGCGATTCGTTGCTGCGTTCTCCCTTGAGCGACAGGATGCCCTTTTCCATGGTCACGTCGATCGTCTTGGGATCGACCCCGGGGATGTCGGCGTAGATGACGAAACGGTCGTCGTCCTCGCGGATGTCCACCCGCGGCGCCCATTGGCTGGTGACCACGTTGGACTGGTCCGCCTCGTCGGGGTTGAGGAATCGGTCGAATACCTGCTTGATCTCTTCCTGGATGTTTCCCTGGCCATACCAGGGCTGGTAACGGTTGATGCTCATCGAATGCCTCCGAACGGTTCGTGCCACCACCAGAGTCCCGGAACGTAGGGACCTGCCGCGGGGTTTCAAGGCGTGCCACCCCGGGCGCGACAGCGCGCGGTAAGATCGGTGCCTTGCGCCTTCGGGCAGGAGGACACATGGCCATCCAGGCAGGCGATCGCATCCCCGCGGCGGAACTGGCGGAAATCCGCGAGGACGGGCTGCAGAAGGTTTCCACGGCTGAACTCTTCGGCGGCCGCAAGGTGCTGCTGTTCTCGGTGCCGGGCGCATTCACCCCGACCTGTTCGGAACGCCACCTGCCCGGTTACGTCGAGCGGTTCGCCGATTTCCAGGCACGCGGCATCGACGTCGCCTGCGTGGCGGTCAACGATGCCTTCGTGATGCAGGCCTGGGGCCGCGAGCAGCAGGTGCCGGAAGGCCTGCGCATGCTCGCCGACGGCAACGGCGACTTCATGCGGGCGCTGGGCCTGGACATGGACGCCACCCGCTACGGCATGGGCCTGCGAGGCAAGCGCTTCGCGCTGTACGCCGAGGACGGCGTTGTGAAGACCGTCTCGGTGGAAGCGGCCGGCGAGTTCCGCGTCTCCAGCGCCGAGGCGATGATGGCAGCCATCCCGGGCTGAGCCCCGCATCAGCATGGGCCGATGCACGGCGGCGCCGCTGGCCCTCGTAGGAGCGCTGCAAGCGCGACCGCGAATTGGCGACAACGACGCTGCTATCCGAAGGTTTCGTCGCATGCGCGGTGTCGCGGTCGCGGCTGCGCCGCTCCTACGAAAAGCTGGTGCCGTCGTGGGAGCGCTGCAAGCGCGACCGCCAAATGGCCAGTTGCGGTGCCAACCTGATCGTCGTCGCATGCGAGGTCGCGGTCGCGGCTGCGCCGCTCCTACGAAAAGCTCGTGCCGTCGTGGGAGCGCTGCAAGCG
>JAEZQS010000081.1 GCA_023412995.1 Pseudomonadota bacterium | reverse complement strand
CGCGTGGCGCCCGGCCACTGGCCGGCGACCACGCGCGCGACGTCTCCGCAGGAGGAACGATGCCGCGGGGCCCCTGACTTCCGGCCCTGCCCGCGCAGGATGCCGATGCCTACGCTGGCGGTCCACGCCAGGGGCATCGCATGCCGCCATCGCCGCGCGCCAGCGACGAGACAACCGGATCGGGCCTGATCGGCCGGATCGCCGGCGTGCACGGCAGTGAACGGGCGCTGGTGCTGCTGGCGGCTGCGACCTTCTTCTTCGTGCTGGCCAGCTATTACGTGCTGCGGCCGATCCGCGACGAGATCGGCGTGCTCGGCGGCGGCGAGCGGCTGCCCTGGCTCTTCCTCGGCACGCTCTGCGCGACGCTCGCACTGAACCCCGCGTTTGCCGCGCTGGTCGCGCGCCTGCCGCGGGCACGCGTCGCGACCTGGTCCTACCGCAGCCTGATGGCCTGCCTGGGCGCCTTCTTCCTGCTGCTGCGAGACCCTGCCACGGCGCCCGCCTGGGTGGGACCGGTGTTCTTCGTGTGGGTAAGCGTGTTCAACCTGTTCGCGGTGTCGCTGTTCTGGACCGTGATGACGGATGCGCTGCGCAACGGCCAGGCGCGGCGCCTGTTCGGCCTCGCCGCCGCCGGTGGCACGCTGGGTGGCCTCGTCGGTGGCCTGCTGACGGGCGTGCTGGCCGGGCACCTCGGCGCGGCGCCGCTGCTGCTGGTGTCGGCCGCGCTGCTCGAATGCGGGTTGCGCGCCTTGCGTGCGTTGTCGGCCCGCGCCGCCGCCGGCACGAGCGAGCAGGCGCGCATCGTGCACGCCCCCGTCGGCGGCAGCGCGTTCGAGGGAATGGCGCAGATCCTGCGCTCGCCCTACCTTGCCGGCATTGCCGCGTTCATCGCGCTGTTCACCGTCGGCTCGACCTTCCTCTACTACCTGCAGGCGCAGATCGTCGCTGCCGCCTTCGCCGACCGGCTCGCGCGGATCGCGTTCTTCGCCCGCATCGACGTCTGCGTCAACGCGGCGACCCTGCTGCTGCAGCTGTTCGCCACCGGGCGCGTGTTCACGCGCATCGGCACCACGGCCATGCTGTGCGTGCTGCCGCTGCTCTCGCTTGCCGGCTTCGCGGCACTCGCCGCCGCACCGGTGGCCGGCGTGCTGGTGGTCTTCCAGGTGCTGCGCCGCACTGCCGATTTCGCCTTCATGCGCCCGGCGCGCGAATCGCTGTACGTGCCGCTCGAGCGGGCAGACAAGTACAAGGCCAAGAACCTCATCGACACCTTCGTCTACCGCGGCGGCGACCAGCTCGGCATCTGGGCCCAGGGCGCATTGGTCGCCGTGGGCTTCGGCATCTCCGCGATTGCCGCCGTGGGCGTGCCGCTGGCTGCCGCCTGGCTTGCCCTCGCGCTGTGGCTGGGCCGCGCCCATGCGCGCCTGCCGGAAAAGACCGATTCCGATGCGGCGCCACGAGCGGTTGCCGCCGCCCCTACCTGACTGGAGGAGAACGCCATGTCTTTCACACGCCGCCAATGGTTGCAGGCCGGGATGTCCGTGCTGGCCGCGGGAGCTGCCCATCCCCTGCTCGCACGCGCGCTGGAAGGCGGCAAGCCGCCACGGCCGCTGCGCATCCTCATCCTCGGCGGCACCGGCTTCACCGGACCCCACCAGGTGCGCTACGCGCTTGCGCGCGGCCACCGCATCACCCTGTTCAACCGCGGCCGGCACCCGCAGGACTGGCCGGGCACGGTCGAGGAACTCACCGGCGACCGCGAGCGCGGCGATCTTTCCGCCCTCGCCGGGCGCGAATGGGACGTGTGCATCGACAACCCGACGTCGCTGCCCTCGTGGGTGCGCGACGCCGGCCGCGTGCTGCACGACCGGGTCGGCCAGTACGTCTTCATCTCGACCATTTCGGTCTACGCCGACAACGGTACGCCCGGCGCCGACGAAGGCGCGGCCCTGGCGTCCTATCCCGGCAAGGACGCCTATGCGGAAACCCTCGCCAGCATGAAGGCGGACATGGCCCTGTACGGGCCGCTCAAGGCGCAGTCGGAACGCGAGGCGGCGCGGCAGTTCGGCGACCGCACCACCATCATCCGGCCGGGACTCATCGTCGGCCCGGGCGACCCGACCGACCGATTCACCTACTGGCCGGTGCGCATCGCCCGCGGCGGCGAGGTGCTCGCACCCGGCGACGGCAAGGACCCGGTGCAGTTCATCGACGCACGCGATCTTGCCGAATGGACCATCCGCGTCGCCGAACAGCGCGCCTTCGGCACCTTCAATGCAACCGGACCAGGCCATTCCCTGTCGATGGCGGCAATGCTGGATGGCATCCGCGAAAGCATCCGGTCGAACGCGCGCTTCACGTGGGTGCCTGCGGACTTCCTCGAGGCACGGCAGGTGTCGCCCTGGGGCGACATGCCGGTGTGGATACCGCGCGCTGGGGACGGCGCGGGATTCGCGACGCGCAGCAACCGCCGCGCCATCGCCGCCGGCCTCAGCTTCCGCCCGCTCGCCACCACCGCCGCCGACACGCTGGCCTGGTTCCGGGCGCAACCCGCCGACCGCCAGGCCACCCTAAAATCCGGCCTCACGCCAGAACGCGAGGCCGAAGTCCTCGCCGAATGGCACAAGCAGCCACGCGCCCCGGCCGCCTGACGCCGCTGTATCGCTGCGAGACCGCAAAGCGAAAGCTTCCAGCGCGGAGCACACGGAGAAACAAAAGCGAAAGAAGCATCGTCGGCGCGCAAACAACGAAGTTTCGCGGTCGCGGCTGCGCCGCTCCCACTAAAGCCGTGCCGTCGTAGGAGCGCTGCAAGCG
>JAEZQS010000079.1 GCA_023412995.1 Pseudomonadota bacterium | reverse complement strand
CGCTTGCAGCGCTCCTACGGAAAGCCCGTGCATTTGTAGGAGCGGCGCAGCCGCGACCGCGAAAACCGGGATTCCACGACCGCCGCGACGAGCGCGCCGGACTGGCGCCGCGACCGGCAACCCGCGTCCGCACTCCTGCGACGGAGACGACAAACCGCAGCGCGCCCTCCGCACGGCGTCGGACCCACCGCGAGGATCCGTGCCCGTGCCGCGCCCGATTCGCTAGACTCCGTCCCCGCGTGGGCCTGTAGCACAGCGGTCAGTGCAGGGGACTCATAATCCCTTGGTCCTCGGTTCGAATCCGAGCGGGCCCACCATGTTCCGGCGAAATCGCCAGCGCCCGTTTGCGGCGGCGGTGGCGCTTGCCGCCTGCGGCAGCGGCAGACATCGCCGTACCGGCACGGCGCACGGCGACGCCTGCGCCGACTTCCGCCCCAGCCACGGACCCGAGCGATGCCCGAAGGCCTGCTGCACCTCGACGCCACCGAAACGCTTGCGTTTGCCGGCATCGCCCTCTTCATCGGTTACGGCCTGTGCCGCGCGATACCGGTGCTGGGGAGATACAACCTGCCGCCGCCGGTCATCGGTGGCCTGGTGTTCGCGCTGGCGGCGTGGATCGCGCAGTCACGCGAGACGACGCTGTTCACCCTCGACACGGCGCTGCAGGCGCCGCTGATGATCGCGTTCTTCACCACCATTGGTTTCAACGCGAGCCTCGCCCTGCTCAAGGTCAGCGGAAGGCAGGTGCTGGTGTTCCTCGCGCTCGCCACGGTGTTCGCGGTGCTGCAGAACCTCGTGGGCATGGCAGTCGCGGCCGGCTTCGACCTGCCGCTCCTGTTCGGCGTGCTGGCCGGCTCGACCACGCTGACCGGCGGCCCCGCCACCGGCCTCGCGTTTGCGCCGCTGTTCGAGCAGGCGGGCATCCGCGGCGCGGAATCCATCGCGGTCGCATCGGCCATGGGCGGCATCGTGCTGGGTGGCCTGGTGGGAGGCCCCATCATCACGTTGCTGATCCGCCGCTTCGAGCTGGTGTCCACCCACCCGCAGGACCACGACGCCCCGGGCGACCTGCCGACCGGGCAGCTGCAGACCGAGTCGCAGCGCGAGTTCAGCGCGCTCAAGAGCATCGTCGTGATCCTGGTGGCGATGTGGATCGGCGCCTGGGTAAGCGGCCTGATCTCCGCCACCGGCGTGACCCTGCCGGCCTATGTCGGCGCGATGCTGGTCGGCGCGCTGATCCGCAACATCGACGATGCCACTGGCTGGATCGGCCTGTCGGTGCCGACGGTGGAGCTGATCGGCAACATCTGCCTGGCGCTGTTCCTGTCCGTCGCGCTGATGAACCTCAAGCTGTGGGAACTGGCCGGGCTGGCGATGCCCCTGCTGGTCAACCTCGGCCTGCAGGTGCTGGTCGTGGCCGCCTTCTGCCTGGTGGTGTTCCGCGCCATGGGACGGGACTACGACGCCGCCGTGATGGGCGGCGGCTTCATCGGCTTCATGCTGGGCACCACCGCCAACGCCATGGCCGTCATGCGGACCCTGGTCGAACGATACGGCGTGGCGCCGCGCGCCTTCCTGGTTGCGCCGCTGGTGGGCGCCTTCTTCATCGACTTCACCAACGCGCTGATCATCACGTTCTTCATCAACGTGTTCGGCTGAGCCCGGGCCGGCGGCGCATCTTCGCGCCCCCGGACGAGGGGTTTCGGCCCGACCCGCCGGGCCCGCGGCTTGCCTGCGGATAAATCCGCCATTCATCGAAATGCCCCGGCACGTCATACACTTGGCGTGCCCACGCTGCAGGCTGGCTGGGCCGTCATCCCATCGCGAGGACACCATGGAACAAGGCGTTGGCCAACGCTCGCGCACCGGCGTGCCCGGGCTCGACGAGGTGCTGCATGGCGGCCTGCTCGCTGGCCGCTTCTACCTGATCGACGGCAACCCTGGCGCAGGCAAGACGACGCTGGCCCTGCAGTACCTGCTCGAGGGGGTGCGCGGCGGCGAGCGGTGCCTCTACGTGACACTGTCGGAAACCCGCGACGAACTGGTCGCCGGTGCGCAGTCGCATGGCTGGTCGCTGGACGGCATCGAGATCGTCGAAGTCATCTCCGACGAGAGCGAGCTGGCCGCGGACCAGGAGCTGACGATGTACCACCCCTCCGAGGTCGAACTCACCCGCACGACGCGCCGGGTACTCGACGCGGTCGAGCGCCACCAGCCGAGCCGCATGGTGTTCGATTCGCTCTCGGAGCTGCGGCTGCTGGCGCAGAGTTCGTTGCGCTACCGGCGCCAGATCCTCGCCCTGAAGCAATATTTCCATGGGCGCCAGTGCACCGTCCTGCTGCTGGACGACCGCACGGCGGAAGGCCCGGACCTGCAGTTGCAGAGCATCGCGCACGGCGTGATCTCGATGGACCAGCGAGCGCCGGAATACGGCCGCGCCGTGCGCAAGTTGCAGGTGGTCAAATTCCGCGGCAGCGACTTCCGCAGCGGCTACCAGGACCTTTCGCTGCGGCGCGGCGGACTGGCCGTGTACCCGCGGCTGGCGGCGGCCGAGCATGGCAGACCGTTCGATCGCGACGTGATTTCCAGCGGCATCGCCGAGCTCGATGCCTTGCTCGGCGGCGGCGCCGACCGCGGTACCGCCACCCTCATGGTGGGCCCGCCGGGTGTCGGCAAATCGAGCATCACCCTGCAATTTGCAGCCGCCGCCACGAAGCGGGGCGACCATGCGGCCGTGTTTTCGTTCGAGGAGGGCAAGGGCATCCTGCTGGCGCGGGCTGCCGGCCTCGGCGTGGACATCGATGAAGGGCGGGGGCCGGGGCAGATCATGGTCCGCCAGGTGGACCCGACCCAGGTTTCGCCTGGCGAGTTTGCACAGCTCGTGTGCGAATCGGTCGAACGCGACCGCGCGCGGGTGGTGATCATCGACAGCCTCAACGGCTATCTCAACGCGATGCCCGACGGCGAGTCGCTGATGATCCAGTTGCGCGAGCTGCTGTCCTACCTCAACAACCAGGGTGTCACCACGCTCCTCGTTTCGGCCCAGCGAGGGATGGTGGGGTCGGCCATGCCCTCGCCGGTGGATACCAGCTACCTCGCCGACACGGTCGTGCTGCTGCGCTTCTTCGAACATGCCGGGCGGATCAAGAAATCCATCGCCACCATCAAGAAGCGCAGCGGGCCGCACGAGGAATCCATCCGCGAGCTCTGGTTCGACTCCGAAGGCATCCACCTCGGCGAGCCGCTGGTCGGCCTGCGCGGAGTCCTGACGGGCGTGCCGGTCGACGCGGCCGGGTCGCCCCTGTCCGAAGTGCGTGCAGGCCTGTCGCTCGATGGCGCCTGAACCCTCTCCGGCACGGGAAGCGCGCGTCCTGCTGGCTGCGCCCACGCGGCGCGATGGCGAAGTGACGTGCGCGCTGCTGGCTACCGTCGGAATCGCCTGCGAGGCGTTCGCGGAATTGCCCGCGCTGGCCAGCGCCATCGAGGCCGGCGTGGGCGCGGTACTGCTGACCGACGTCGCGCTGGTCACGCCCGGCATCGAACAGGTGTTCACCGCCATCGCGCGGCAGCCGGGCTGGTCGGACGTGCCGGTCATCCTGCTCATGCCGGACCGCCAGCCTTCCCCCGCCATGGGCAAGGCGCTCGATGCCTTCACCAACCTGACGCTGCTCGACCGCCCCGTTTCCACCCGCTCCCTCGCCAGCGGCGTGAATGCCGCCCTGCGCGCCCGCATGCGCCAGTACGACATCCGCGACCAGATGGCGGAACTGCGGCTGGCCAGCCGCGCCCTGCGCGATGCCGATCGCCGCAAGGACGAATTCCTGGCCACGCTGGCCCACGAGCTGCGCAACCCGCTCGCGCCGATCCGCACGGGGCTCGACGTGCTGGCGCGCATCCCCGGCGACGGCCCGCAGGCGATCGGCGTGCGCACGATGATGCAGCGGCAGTTGACCCTGCTGGTCAAGCTGATCGACGACCTGCTGGATGTCTCGCGCATCGCCACCGGCAAGGTGATGCTGCAGCGCGAAATCGTGGACCTGCGCCGCGTCGTCGAATCCGCCCTCGAAGGCAGTGAGCCGCTGCTCAGCGCGGCCGGCCACCGCGTGAGCGTACAGCTGCCGCCGGAGCCGGTGGGCGCGCTGGGCGACCCGCTGCGCCTGGCGCAGGTACTCGGCAACCTCGTCAACAACGCCACCAAGTACACGCCGCCCGGCGGCCTCATCGAGGTGACGCTGTCCGTCGAAGGCGAGGATGCGGTGGTGCGGGTACGCGACAACGGCGTCGGCATTCCGGCGCACATGCTCGAGCACGTCTTCGACATGTTCGCGCAGGTGGACAACACGCGCGACCAGTCCCAGGGCGGCCTCGGGATCGGCCTCTCCCTGGTGCGTCGCCTGATGGACCTGCACGGCGGCAGCGTGAAGGCCGAAAGCGCCGGACCCAACCAGGGCAGTACGTTCACGCTGCGACTGCGGTCCGTCTCCCTGCCGGCGGCCGGCGCGCCGCAGGCGGAAGCGCCCGCCGGTCCGGTGCGTGCGCGCCCGCGCGTGCTGGTGATCGACGACAACGTCGACGCCGCCGATTCGCTGGCGATCGCCCTGCGCCTGGACGGTTACGAGACGCGCGTGGAGTACAGCGGCGAGGAAGCCCTGCGCGCGGCCACCGAGTTCGCGCCCACCGCGATCGTCTGCGACATCGGCCTGCCTGAAATGGACGGCCACGAGATCGCCCGCCGGCTCCGCGCCGATCCCGGCCACGCCGACACCGTGCTGGTCGCCGTCACCGGCCTCGGCAGCGAGGAAGACAAGCGCCGCACCCAGGTCGCCGGCTTCGACTTCCACCTCGTGAAACCCGTCGCGTTCGCCGCGGTGCAGGACATCCTCAGCCGGATCTGAGCGCGGCGCTCACAACCCCGTGATCGACGGCCGCACGGCCCCGGCCGGCCGGCGCGCGTCCGCCCATCCGCATCACCAGCCGCCAAAATGGTGTTAGGGACAATTTCCACGGGCCGAAATTGTCCCTGGCACCATTTTGAATTGTCCCCGGCACCATTTCGGAGGGCGAATCGGGTGGCCGGTGCTGCCCGGGACGTCACGCAGCGACCGTGAGTGGCCGCGACGAATGCCATGCGCGCGCTAGCGGATTCTGGCGGACCGTGCGTCGCCACCCGGCGTCCCGGCGTCGACGCTGCCATCGCGATCCAGGTCCCGGCCGTCCGCCAACCGCCCGATCGCCTCCGCCACATCCGCCCCACCCGGCGCCTGGTACAGCCGCAGCCCGAACTCCGGCAGCACGGCCAGCAGGTGGTCGAAGATGTCGCCGGCGAGGTCTTCGTAGGCGCTCCAGCGCACGTCGGCGGAGAAGCAGTACACCTGCAGTGGCAGGCCGGTGGGGGCGGGGTCGAGCTGGCGCACGATGAGGGTCATGTCCTGCGCGACGCCGGGGTGGGCGCGCAGATACGCGGTGACGTAAGCGCGGAAGGTGCCGAGGTTGGTCGCGCGGCGGTTGTTGACGGGGTCCTTGCCCGCCGCTTCGAGGCGGGCGTTGTACTCCGCCAGTTCCACCTGCTTCCGGTCGAGGTAGTCGTCGATCAGGGCGATGCGGCGCAGGCGCTGGCGTTCTTCGGGACCCAGGAAGCGCACCGATGTCTGGTCGATCAGCAGCGCGCGCTTGATGCGGCGCCCGCCCGATTCCTGCATGCCGCGCCAGTTGCGGAAGCTCTCGTTGATCAGCGTCCACGTCGGAATGGTGCTGATGGTCTTGTCCCAGTTGCGCACCTTGACGGTGTGCAGGCTGATGTCGATCACGTCGCCGTCGGTGTTCTGGCTCGGCATCTCGATCCAGTCGCCCATGCGCAGCATGTCGTTGCTGGACAGCTGCACGCTCGCGACCAGCGAGAGCAGGGTGTCCTTGAACACCAGCAGCAGCACCGCGGTCATCGCGCCGAGGCCGGTCAGCAGCACCAGCGGCGACTGGCCGACGAGCGCGGCGACGATGAGCACCACGGCGACGATGGCGATGCCGATCTTGACCAGCTGCAGGTAGCCCTTGATCGGACGCCGCACGGCGTGCGGGCTGGTCTGCTCGTAGATGTCGTTGGTCGCATCGAGCAGGTTGCCGAGCATCAGAGCCAGGGTCAGCGCGATGTAGGCGCGGGCGACGTTGCGCACCACGTCGTCGAGCCACTCCGGCACGCCCGGCACCAGCGCGATGCCGCCCAGCACGACCAGTGCGGGCACCACATGGGCGAGGCGCGCGAGCACGCCGCGGCCGAGGATCGCATCGTCCCACCGGCCGGGCGATGCACGCGCCATCCGCGCGACCAGCACCAGCAGTACGCGCCGGGTCAGCCAGTTGGCAAGCCAGGCGATGAGCGCCAGCGCCACCACGGCGATGGCGACGGACGCGTACGGCACGCCGGCGAGCGGCTGCACGAGATACGACTGGACGAGGTCCTGCATGCCTGACAGGGTAGCGGCTGCAGGCGAGGGCACAACCCGCGCGGTGGTGGCGGAGTGGCAGGGGAGAGCCGCAGGGAAGCGTTTAATTGGCCGGCAGGAGGTTTCACGGCTCGGGACTTCAGCTCGAAAGTGGTCGAAATTCCCTGAACGCTGCAGGTGCACCACGTGCGCCGGTCAACGCATGCGGGCCGCCTTGTGCCACTCTGCGCGCAGTCCCCTCGAAGGAGTTACCCCAATGACCATCAAGGCCTACGGCGCCAACGCCGGCGACCAGCCCCTCGTCCCGATGGACATTCCACGCCGCGAGACCGGCCCCGGCGACGTGCGCATTGCGATCGCCTACTGCGGCGTCTGCCATTCCGACCTGCACCAGGTGCGCGCGGAATGGGCGGGCACGCTGTTTCCCTGCGTGCCGGGCCACGAGATCGTCGGGCGGGTGACGGAAACCGGCGCGGACGTCACGTCGTTCAAGGTCGGCGACCTCGTCGGCGTCGGCTGCATGGTCGACAGCTGCCGGAATTGCGCCGAATGCGGCGAGGGGCTGGAGAACTACTGCGACGGCATGGTCGGCACCTACAACGGCCGCACCGCGGACGCGCCGGGCCACACGCTGGGCGGCTATTCGCAGGCGATCGTGGTGGACCAGCGCTTCGTGCTGCACATCCGCCATCCGGAAGCGGACCTCGCCGCGGTGGCGCCGCTGCTGTGCGCCGGCATCACCACCTGGTCGCCGCTCCGGCACTGGAAGGTCGGCCCCGGCAAGAAGGTGGGTATCGTCGGCATCGGCGGCCTCGGCCACATGGGCATCAAGCTGGCGCACGCACTCGGCGCGCACGTGGTGGCGTTCACCACGTCGGCGTCCAAGCGCGAGGAGGCACGCAAGCTCGGCGCGGACGAGGTGGTGGTGTCGCGCGACCGCGACGAAATGGCCGCGCATGCGAAGAGCTTCGATTTCATCCTAAACACGGTGGCGGCGCCACACGACCTCGATGCCTTCCTCGCGCTGCTGAAGCGTGACGGCACCATGACGCTGGTCGGCGCGCCGGCGACGCCGCATCCCTCGCCCGGCGTGTTCAACCTCATCATGAAGCGGCGCAGCATCGCCGGCTCCCTCATCGGCGGCATTCCAGAGACGCAGGAGATGCTCGATTTCTGCGCCAAGCACGGCATCGTGGCCGACATCGAGTTGATCCGCGCCGACGAGATCAACGAGGCCTACGAACGCATGCTCAAGGGCGACGTGCGCTACCGCTTCGTCATCGACAGCGCGAGCCTGGCCGCGTAAGCCCCACCAGGTCGCCGGCTCCCACATGGTCGGCGGGGGGGCCGCTGCGCTAATTTTGTAGGAGCGCACCCTGGGCGCGACCGGACCGCGGAGTGGCGCGGAGATCGGGCTGTCGCCCACAGGGTGGGCT
>JAEZQS010000064.1 GCA_023412995.1 Pseudomonadota bacterium | reverse complement strand
CGCGTGCGGCGAGCGCCTCGGCGACCAGGGCGGCATCGCCGCCGTCGGACAGGAGTCCGGCGAGATGGCCGACCAGCGCATCCTTGTCACGGACGTGCAGGCCGCACTGCACGCGGCTGGCGGGCAGCAGGTCGAGGAGGCGCATGGGCGGTGTCCGGGGCGGAAGGAGGGCGTCAGCCGTAGCGGTTCGCACGCACCGCGCTGGCGTTGTGGTCGGTGAGCTTTTCCTTGTGCTTGCGCAGCTGCGTCTCGACCTTGTCGACCAGCACGTCGATGGCCGCATACATGTCCGGCGCCGTCGCGTCGGCGTGCAGGGTCTTGCCCGAGAGCTGCATCGTCACTTCCGCCTTGTGCAGCAGCTTCTCCAGCCCGAGCACGATGGTGACGTCATGCAGCTGGTCGAAGACGCGCGTCACCCGTTCGAATTTCTCCACGGCGTAGTCGTTCAGCGCGGCGGTGACATCGACCTGGTGACCCTTGACGGTGATCTGCATGGCTGCCTCCTTCTTGGGGGTCCGATCGGCTGGCCGGACCCGTTGCGGGCGACCGCGTCGGGCGGTCGCCTTTCAATCGACATGCGGGCTCCGCAGGCGCCGACAAGGGAGCGGCGCGGGACAGGACGTCGCGGCAGCTGCCGGGTGCGGGAGCCGGGTCATCCGAGCCGGCTGCGGTCGTTGGACGAGGGGATGTTGAGGGCCTCGCGGTACTTCGCCACCGTGCGCCGCGCCACGTTGATGCCGCGCCGGTTGAGCTCGGTCGCCAGCACCTGGTCCGACAGCGGGCGGGTGGCCTTCTCCTCCCCGATCAGCTTCTTGATCATCGCCTGGATGGCGGTGGCGGAGGCGGTGCCGCCGTCCACCGTGGTGACGCCGCTGGAGAAGAAGTATTTGAACTCGAAGGTCCCGCGCGGGGTGTGCAGGAACTTGCGCGTGGTGACGCGGCTGATGGTGGACTCGTGCATGCCGATCTCCTCGGCCACGTCCTTGAGCACCAGCGGGCGCATCGCCTCGGGGCCGAATTCCAGGAACGGCTCCTGCGCACGCACGATCGAGGCGGCCACCTTCAGCATGGTCTCGGCCCGCGTCTTGAGGCTCTTGATCAGCCAGCGGGCTTCCTGCAGCTGGCCCTTGAGGTAGTTGGCATCGTCGCGGCGCGCCTTGGCGATCAGGCTGGCGTAATGCTCGTTGATGCCCAGGCGCGGCTGGCAACCCGGGGCGAGGGTCACCTGCCAGCGGCCGCCGATCTTGCGCGCGTAGGCGTCGGGCGCGACGTATTCGGCGGTGCTTCCCGAAAAGCTGCTGCCGGGCTTGGGTACCAGCGAGCGGATCAGCGCCAGCGCCACCTCGAAGTCGGCGTCGCTGACGTGCAGGCGCTGGCAGATGCGTGCGCGGTCATGGCGCGCGAGCGCCTCGAGGTGTTCGTCCACCAGCCTCCGCGCCAGGTCGAGCCCGGGGGTGTCGGCAGCGAAGGCGTCCAGCTGCACCGCCAGGCACTCCCGCAGCGAGCGGCTGGCGACGCCCACCGGGTCGAACTGCTGCACGCGCCGGCGCACGCTCTCGATTTCCGCCGGGGTGACGGTGTAGATCGACGCCAGCGCCGCGACGATCATCTCGTCGCTTTCGGCGAGGTAACCGTCGTCGTCCACCGCCTCGATGATGGCGGCACCGATGGCGCGGTCGCGCGGCGGCATCGGCGTGAGGTTGAGCTGCCACAGCAGGTGGTCGCGCAGGTCCTCGACCTCGGCGTCCTGCGGCTCCATGCCGTCCTCGTCGAGCGCCGTGCCGCGGAACTCGGCGTGCTCGAACTCCAGCGGCTGCTCGTCGTTGCCGAGGCGGTCGGCGGGGTCCTCGCCGGAGGGCGCCTCGGCCTCCATGTCACCCGCGCCTTCGCCCTCCCCGTCCTCGCCCGGCGACTCCAGCTCCATGTCCAGCAGCGGGTTCGATTCCAGCGCCAGGTTCAGCTCCAGCTCCAGTTCCAGCCGCGACAGCTGCAGCAGGCGGATGGCCTGCTGCAGCTGCGGCGTCAGCGCCAGCGACTGGCTCAGACGGAATTGAAGGGCGGGTTTCATGCCGGAAGCGTGCCAAGTCCCGTTTGCTTCATCCTAGCGCAGAAGAGCCGGGAATCGGGAATGGGGGAATCGGGAATGGCAAGGCGGCACCGTGCCAGTCGCCGTTCAGCCGCCGCGTGCACGCGAGATGGAAAGCGGGGAGGTCGAGGATGGCTCCGCTTGCCCGGGGCTGCTTGGACCATTCCCCATTCCCGATTCCCCGCCCGACCTACATCCTGAACTCCCGCCCCAGGTACACGTCGCGGACCTGGTCGTTGGCGAGGATGCCGGCGGGGGCGCCCTGGGCGAGCACGCTGCCTTCGCTCATGATGTAGGCGCGCTCGCAGATGCCGAGCGTCTCGCGCACGTTGTGGTCGGTGATGAGGATGCCGATGCCGCGCGACTTCAGCTGCCGCACGATGCGCTGGATGTCGACCACCGAGATGGGATCGATGCCGGCAAACGGCTCGTCCAGCAGCATGAAGCGGGGGCGCGCGGCGAGCGCGCGCGCGATCTCGACCCGGCGCCGTTCGCCACCGGACAGGCTGACGCCCTTCTGCTGCGCGATGTGGCCGATCTGCAGGTCGTCCAGCAGGGACTCCAGCTCGGCCTGGCGGCCGGACTCGTCCAGTCCCGCGCGCAGTTCGAGGATGGCGAGGATGTTGTCGGCCACGCTGAGGCGGCGGAACACCGAGGGTTCCTGCGGCAGGTAGCCGACGCCGAGCCGTGCCCGCGCATGCATGGGCAGCGCGGTGACGTCGCGGTCGTCGATGCGGATGACGCCGTCGTCGGCGGCGATCAAGCCGACGATCATGTAGAAGCAGGTGGTCTTGCCGGCGCCGTTGGGCCCGAGCAGCCCGACGATTTCGCCCTCGCGCAGCTCGAAGGCGAAGTCGCGTACGACCGCGCGCCCGCGGAAGCTCTTGCGCAGGCCCGCGGCAGACAGCATCAGCGCGCGGTGCCCGCGCCGTCGGCTGGCGGTTCGCTGGCGGGCGGCGGGACCGGCGCCGCCGCATCGCGGCCATTCTCCACCGGTGGCGCAGCAGGCGCGGGAGCGGCGGGCTTGTCCGCCGCCGCGCCGGTGCCCTTCGCGCGCGGCTGGATGATCATGTGCACGCGGTTGCCGGGGGTGGCTCCGCCGCTCTCGATCTCGCCGGTGACCGTGTTGTAGGTCATGTGCTCGCCGTAGAACTCGCCGCGGCCCTGCTGCAGCACGCGCACGTCGCCGGTCAGCTCGGCGATGCTGGTATCCACGTGGTAGTCGATCCGGCGGGCGTCGGCCGTGACGAGGCCGCCCCCATCCTGGCGTTCTTCCAGGTGCGCGCGCTGGCCGGTCAGCACGATGCGCTTGACGCTGCCGCCGATGTCGTTGCCGCGGGAATCGCGTGCGTTCGCCGGATGCTGGTAGACGGTGGCGCTGGCGCCGGTCGCCTTCAGCGAGCCCTGCACCATGACGACGTTGCCGTTGAGCTGCGTCTGCTCGCCGATGGCGGTCTTCTGGTGGTCGGCGCGGATGTCCATCGGCTGGTCGCGGTCGGTGCTGAGCGCCTGCGCCAGGGGCGCCGCCAGCAGCGCGAGCAGCAGCGCCAGGGCGCCCCGTTCAATCGGCCTTGCGGCGCGCGCGGGCGGGTTGCAGGACGGAGTGGACATCGGAAAGAAGCTCCAGGGTTTTTGCATCGAGGTCACCGCGCATGCCGGTGCCTTCGAGTATAGAGCCCGGCTGGCGGATGGTGGCCGCCGCCTCGGTGGCGAAGGTCTTCTCGCGCGGATGCGTGGTGAGGTCGGTGGTGAGGACGTCCACGGCCGGCGAACCGGCACTGGCGGGGCGGTGCAGTTCGACCGTGCCGAGCAGCTTCATCACACTGCCCTCGCGATCGACCCAGGCCGAATCGGAGCGTCCCGTCCAGGCCTTGCCGCTGCCGTCGACCAGGGCGTACTGGGGCGTGGTGACGAAGATCGAGCCGTCCTCGCCGCGCCGCGCGAGGAACGGGCCGCTGATGCGGAAGGTGCGCTTGCCGCTGGTGTCGAGCGCGTCCATGGTGAAGCGCGTGAGGGTGTAGTCCGAGCGCGGCGGCCCGGCGAAGGTCTCGGCATCCGGGCGCTCGCGCCAGAGCCAACGCAGCCACTGGGTCCCCGCCGCCAGCACGACCAGCACAACCAGCAGCATCCAGTAGCGACGCTCCATCGCCGCCGCCATCAGCGCAGGAACGCGTCGCGCTCGGCGTCGGCCAGTCCCTTCGCGGCCAGCAGCAGGTCGCACACCTCGCGCGCGGCGCCGTGGCCGCCGGCCAGGCGCGTGTGCCAGTGTGCCTGCGCATGCACCAGCGGATGGGCGTTGGCGACAGCCACCGCCAGCCCCGCCATCGCCATTGGCGCCAGGTCGGGCAGGTCGTCGCCGGTGTAGGCGACGTCGGCAGGCTCGCAATGCAGCGCCGCCACCAGCTGCTCCAGGCAGGCACGTTTGTCGGCCTGGTCCTGGTACACGTGCGCCACGCCGAGTTCGGCCATCCGCTCGGTCACCCTGTGGCTCATGCGCGAGGTGATCACCGCCACTTCGATGCCGTTGGCACGCAGGCGCTTGAGGCCCAGCCCATCATGCACGTGGAACGCCTTCAGCTCGCGCCCGTCCGCGGTGTACCAGAGCGTGCCGTCAGTCAGCACGCCGTCGACGTCGAACACGGCGAGCCTGATGCGGGCAGCGCGTTCGCGGATGTCGGTGGGAAGATCGATGGGCACGGAGTTAGGGGCTAGGGGCTAGGGATTAGGGGCTAGAGAGAGCGGGGGGGGGGTGAAAGTCGTGGTTGGTTCAACAGGCTGGGAACGTGGCAGCGATGAACCGCGGCCCCTAGCCCCTAGCCCCTAGTCCCCTAGCCTCTCCCCTCAAACCACGCG
>JAEZQS010000042.1 GCA_023412995.1 Pseudomonadota bacterium | reverse complement strand
AGGCTCGCGCGTTCGCCGGACTGGCGCGGCAGCGCCGCGTATCGCGCCGGCGACTACGAGGCCGCCGCCAAGGCGTTCGCCGATGCCGCCGGTGCCGATGGCCACTACAATCGCGGCAACGCGCTGGCCCGGCTCGGCCGCTACGAGGAGGCGATCGCCGCGTACGACGAGGCGCTGCAGCTCGCGCCCGGCATGGAAGACGCCCGCGCCAACCGCAAGGCGGTGGAGGAGTTCCTGCGCCAGCAGCAGCAACGGCAGCCGTCGCCGCAGCAGCAGGGCAAACCCGACGGCGCCCAGCAGGATGCGGCGCAGCAGGCGCCGGGGCAGCAGCCATCGGGCCAGCAACCGTCGGGCCAGCGGCCATCGCAGGATCCGGCGCAGGAGGGCGAGGACGGTGGCCAGGAGGGCCAGTCGCAGCAGGGCGGCGACGAGGCGGGGAAGGAATCGCAGCAGGCGCCGCAGCAGCCCGCGGGCTCCGGCAAGCCGCAGGAAGAAACGCCGGGAAGCGACGCCACGCCAGCGGCCGCCGCGCCCGATCAGACGCAGCAGGAGTCGCTGTCGAGGTCGATCGACCAGGCGCTCGCGCGCGGCGACGCGAAGGGCGAGCCGGATGCGAAGGCCGCCGCGCCGGCACAGGACGCAGCCCAGCGCGAACAGCGCCAGGCACTGGAACACTGGCTGCAGCGCGTACCGGATGACCCCGGTGGCCTGTTGCGGCGCAAGTTCCAGCTCGAATACCAGCAGCGCCAGCAGCGCGGAGGAGACGGCGGATGACGTGGCGAGCGGGCTTCATCGGCGCCCTGCTGGCGTGTGCGATGGCACTGCCGTTCACCACGGCGCGCGCGGCCGACGTGCGCGCCTGGCTCGACCGCGATGCGATCCAGCTCGGCGAAACCGTCACCCTCAATGTCGAATCGAACGGCGCCGCGACGCTGCAGCCGGATTTCACGCCGCTCGAGAAGGACTTCACCCTGCTCGGCACGCAGTCCAGCCGCCAGGTCACGGTCAGCAACGGCGTGCGCACGGCGAAGACGCTGTGGGCGGTCGGCCTCGAGCCGAAGCACGCCGGCACCTTCACCCTTGCGCCGATCGCCGTCGGCAGCGCGCGCACCGAAGCGCTGCAACTCACGGTCGCACCGGCGCCCGCCGGTGCGCCGCAGGCCGGCGGCAACGTGTTCCTCGAGGTGGAGGCGGAACCGGCCACCCCCTACGTGCAGCAGCAGGTGCGCTATACCGCGCGGCTCTACTACGCCTTCGACCTCACCGACGGCAACCTCTCCGAACCGCGCGCCGACGGGATCGCGGTGCAGCGGCTCGGGCAGGACAAGTCCTACCTCGCGACCGTCGGCGGGCGGCGCTACCACGTCGTCGAGCGGCATTACGCCGTCACGCCCGAGCGCAGCGGCACGGTCACGATCCCGGCACTCGCGTTCCGCGGCAACGCCCTTGACGTGACCGATCCCACCGGCTTCTTCAGCCGCGGCCGGCCGGTCAGTGCGCGCTCGCAGGCGGTGACGCTCGAGGTGCGGCCGCAGCCCGCCGGCTGGCAGGGTCCGTGGCTGCCCGCCACCTCGCTGTTGCTGGAGGACGAGGGCGACCTGCCGGACCAGGTGCGCGTCGGCGATCCGGTGACGCGAACGATCCGCCTGCAGGCGCAGGGGCTTGGCTACGAGCAGCTGCCCGAACTGGAACTCGCCGCGCCGGCCGGCGCCGACATGTATCCGGACAAGGCGGACACCCGCACCCGTGACGACGGCACCTGGCTGTTCGGCGAACGCGTGCGCAAGTTCGCCTTCGTGCCGAACCGCCCCGGCACGCTGGTGATCCCCGGCCTCTCCGTCACCTGGTGGGACGTCGCCAACAACCGCGCCAGCACCACCCGACTGGCGCCGCACACGATTCGCGTGCTGGCGGCGACCGGTGCCCCGGCGGCTGCCTCGCCGCCGGCACCATCGTCCGGCGCGTCCGCGCCACCCGCGACGCCGGCATCCGGTCCGTCGCCGCCGCTGGCCGTTCCCCGGCTTGCGCTGCCCCGCGACTGGCCGTGGGTGGCCATTTCCGGCGCCTTGTTCCTCCTGTGGCTGCTGACCCTGGCGGCATGGTGGCGATCCCGGCGTAGCCGCGTCGCCGTCGCGGCGGCCCCTGCCGATACGATGGCGGGTGCGCCGCGCGCGGCGTTCCAGCGTGCCTGCGCCCTCGGCGATCTGGCCGCGGCGGAACGCGCACTGGTCGCCTGGGCACGTGCCGAACGCCCGCAGGTGCACAACCTCGGCGAGCTCGCCGCGACCAGCGACGATCCCGCGCAGCACGAGGTGCTGGAGGAACTGCAGAAGGTGCGTTACGCCGGCGCCGAAGGGCACGATCTCGCCACGCGGCTGCAACGCGCCTTCCGCCACGGCATCGCGTGGCGACCCGCCGCTGCCTGTGGCCCCGGCGCGGGGCCCTTGCCGCCGCTGTGGAGCAACCCCTCGTAAGCCACGCGGCATCGAGGCGATCTCGCCACATGGGCCCTCCGCGCGCCCGCCCGGGTCGCGGATCGGCTGCATCGGTGGCTTGGCTCCGGGGGTCCCGCCGCTCGCCCGTGGGCGCCGTGTGCGGCAGAATGGTGCGCAGGGGGAGGGTCATGCCGCAGGGGAATCCAGCCGACGTCGTCAGCCAGGACGACATCACCCAGCCACTGGATGCAGGCGATGGCAGCGTCGCGAGGCCGCAAGGCGGCGAGACGGAGCTGGACGCCGGCGACCTGCTCGGTGCATGGCGCCTGCTCGGGCGGCTTGGCCAAGGCGGCATGGGCGCGGTCTACCTCGCCGAACGCGCCGACGGGCATTTCGAGCAGCGCGCCGCGATCAAGCTGATCCGCGGCAGTGCCGGGATGGAGACCGCGGCGCAGTTCGCGCGTGAGCGGCAGATCCTCGCCACCCTGCAGCATCCGCACATCTCGCGCCTGCTCGATGGCGGCGCAACGCCCGGCGGCCAGCCCTATCTCGTGATGGAGTACGTCGAGGGCGAGCCGATCGACGCCTGGTGCGCGGCGCATGCGCCGGGCCTTGCCGAGCGCCTGCGGCTGTTCCGCGATGTCTGCGGCGCCGTGCGTTTCGCGCACCAGCGCCTGATCGTGCACTGCGACCTGAAACCGTCCAACGTGTTCGTGCGGGCCGACGGCACCCCGGTCCTGCTCGACTTCGGCATCGCGCGCGCGCTCGACCGTCCGGGTCCGCAGGACGTCGGCACCAGCTACCTCACGCCCGGTTATGCCAGCCCCGAACAGCTGCGCGGCGAGGCGCTCACCACGGCCAGCGACGTCTATGCGCTCGGCCTGATCCTGTTCGAACTGGTATCCGGGCGACGCGCGCGGCTGGACTCGGCCGACCGCACCGTGACCCTGCTCGGCACCGCGCTGAAACGCCCGAGCGAGCTCGCGGCGGCGGTGCCGTGGCGCGGCCGCATTGCCGGCGACCTCGATGCGATCGTGCTGCGCGCGACGGCGTTCGATCCGGGCAAGCGTTACGCCAGCGCGGAGGAACTGGCCAGCGACGTGCAGCGGTTCGTCGAACACCATCCGGTCAGCGCGCGCGAGCCGACCGCCGCCTACCGCTTGTCGCGCCTGCTGCGGCGTCGCTGGCCGGCCTTCGCCAGTGCCGCCGTGGTGGCGGCCCTGGTGGCGGCGTTCACCTGGCAGCTTGCCACCGAGCGCGACCGCGCACGCGCGGCCGAGCACGAAGCGCGCGTGCAGGCAACGGCCGCGGAGCGCGTGTCCGGCTTCCTCGTGTCGGTCTTCAACGTGTCCAACCCGAAGGTCGCGAGCCGGCGCGACGTGACCGCGCGCGAGGTGCTGGACGAGGGCGCCACGCGCATCGGGAGCGAGCTCGATGGCCAGCCGGCCATCAAGGCGCGCCTGCTCGACACGCTCGGCACCGCCTACCGCCACATCGGCGAGCCGACGCGCGCCGCGGAGCTGCTGCGTTCTGCCGTTGCCCTCTACGAGGACCCGCGCGTCGACCGGCCGCTTGCGGCGGCGGCCACGGCGAGCCAGCTCGCGGTGGTGTACGCCAACAACCTGCCAGGCGAAGACGCCGTCGGCGAGGCACGCCGCGCGCTGGCGCTGCGCGAGCGGTATGCGCCGGATGACGCAGCGGCGCTCGGCGATTCGTGGAACACGCTGGGCATCGCGCTGGAGGCGGCCGACCAGCTGGAAGAAGCGGAAGCCGCCTTGCGCAAAGGCCTCGCGCTGCGCCGGGCGGCGCACGTCGGCAAAGACACGCTGGCGTCCTCGCTGCACAACCTCGGCCTCGTCGCCGGTACGCGGGGGAATCGCCAGGCGGCGCTGGAATTCCTTTCCGAAGCACTGGCGCTGCGGCGCGAGGTCAACGGGGCCGCATCGCCCAGCTACCAGGTCACCCAGCGCCTGTACGCGGTCGAGCTGGTCCGCGATGGACAGCTCGACAAGGGCATCGCGCTGCTGCAGGAGAACCTTCGCCTGTGCCTGGAACTGTACGGTCCCCAGAGCTCGCATACCGCCGACGCGCACAACGAGCTGGGTTCGGCGTTGCACGACCAGGGACGCTTTCGCGATGCCGCGACCCACTACCGCGAGGCCATGGGCATTGTCGCCAGCGAAGGCGGCACCGGGAGCGGCAACAGCAACTATCTCTACCCGCTCAACAACCTCGCCAGCGCCTACGAGGACATGGGCGACACGCGGCAGGCGGTACCGCTGTTCGAGAAGTCGCTGGCACTGCGCCGCGCCGGCATGGAGGACACGGCCGCGCCCGTCCTGCGGGCGCAGCAGAACCTCGCGCGCGTGCTGGTGGCCGACGGGCAGCTCGCGCGGGCGAAGCCCTTGCTCGACCACGCGATCGACGGGTTCCGCGCGCGCTTCGGCGAGGACGACAGCACGTCGCTCAAGGCCCGCCTCGTGCTCGGCTCATGGCTGGCGGCCCGCAACGACATCGAGGGGCTGCAGGCGCTGTTGAAGCAGCTGCACGGCTCAAGCGCGACGTTCACGCCACTGATGACCTCGCGCGAGGCGCTGCTGGACGCCACCGTTGCCCGCTCCCGCGGCAACGCGGCACGTGCCCTGGATCGCCAGCGCACGGCCTGGACCGCGCTTCGCGACGGGCTTGGTGCGGAGCATCCCTTCACCGCGGCGGCCGCGCTCGCGTATGCGCTGGCATTGTCCGACTCCGGCGATGCGGCTGCCGCCGCACCGCTCGCGACGGCGGCACTGCCCGTGGTGGACGCGGCCTTCGTGGCCGGCTCGGCGCCGGCACGCGACGCGGCGCGCTGGCGTGCCGAATCGAATGCGACCCTTGCCGAGGCCGGTGCGGCCGGGGAGCGGCGGACCGCGCCGGTATCCGGTGGCGACGACACCGGCTCCAGCCCGCCATCGCCCTGAGGGCATCCGCACGCGTCGCCCCTGCGTCGCTGCGCACCAATCCAGCACCCGTCCGGATCCTGGCGCGCGACTGCCGGCAACAAAAAACCCGGCCTGCTTGCGCAGGCCGGGCGGCGTGGCATCCATGCCCTGTGGCTGCCGGTG
>JAEZQS010000319.1 GCA_023412995.1 Pseudomonadota bacterium | reverse complement strand
GTCAGCTGCGCCAGCAGGATGCGGTCGGCGAGGTCGTCCGGCACCGGCACGGCCAGCGCACGGGCCAGGCGCGAGTCGAACACGAGCGCCTGCGCCTGCGCCTGCGCGCAGCCGCCGCAGTGCTCGCGATGCGCTCGCATCGCGTCCGGCCGCGCCTGTGGATCGCTGCCGAGCTGGCGGCGGAACTCAAGGCAATCCATGCGCGGCCTCCCGCCGGGTCGTGTCCATGAGCGCGCGCAGCTTCTGCCGCGCACGGAACACCTGGGTCATCACGGCCGATTCGCTGATGGCGAGCTGCTCGGCGATTTCCGCGCACGAGTAGCCGCCCAGCACCTGCAGCACCAGCGGTTCGCGGTACTTGGCGTCGAGGCGCGCGATGGCGGCGCGCAGCACCGCGTCCTCGCCGCGGTGCTCCGGGCCGGGCGCGTCGTCGCCCACGTCCATGTCGTCGATGTCGGACGTCGGCACGCTCTTGCGCTCGTACAGCCGCGCATGCTCGCGGCGGAGGATGGTGGTGAGCCAGGCGCGGGCCGCCACGTCGTCGCGGAGCGTGTCCAGTGCGCGCCACGCGCGCAGGAAGGTTTCCTGCACGAGGTCCTGCGCCAGCGCGTCCTGGCTGCAGAGCCAGAACGCGTAGCGGTACAGGTCGCCCGAGTGTGCCCGGACGAGCGCGTCGAATTGTTGCTGGCGGCTGCCCACGCCGGTCACGGACCGGAGTATGGCGCGTTCCATTGCAGCCGTGCCGCCCACCGCTCAGCCGGTGGGCGCCTCGAAACCGTCGGCGAAGATGCGGTCGGCCTCGCCCACCGTGAAGGTCACCGGCAGCGCCAGCGGGTCGTTTACCGGATCGTTGCTGTGCAGGCAGATGTCGGCCTCGTACACGCCCGGCCCGAGGCTTGCCGCGTCCAGCAGCACGCCGACCGGGATCGCCGGGTCGCCCGCGGGGATGCTGCCTGCCACCGGATCGACCAGCAGCCACGGCACGTCATCGGGCGTGTCGCAGGACGTGCTGGCCGTGTCCGCGGTCCAGTCGAGCGTGGCGTCGCCGGTGTTGGCGACGGTAAAGCCGAGTACGGCCGAGCCACCGGATTCGGCCGACCCCGCGAGCGTCGGCGGGTCGACCGCGATGGCCGGCGTTGGCGTGCCGCCGGTCACCGTGATGACGCCCGCCATGCCCGTGCCGCCGGGTGCGCCGTGGATCTCGCAATAGTACGGCGCGCTGCCTGCCGTCGGGAACGCCACCGTCGCGGACCAGAGGTTGCTGGCCGGGTCGCCGTCGCCGCCATCGCCGTCGCAGCCGTTGGCGCAGCGGAAGGCGGTCACCGAGCCCGGATCGGAGGCGACGTTGTGGAAACCCGGGTCGGCCGGGTCGTTGACGAAGGTCACCGTGTCGCCGACCGCGATGGTCAATGCCGCCGGATCGAAATGGCGCCCGCCCGGCCCGTTGCGGGCGGTGACGGTGTGGTCCTCGGCCAGGACGGGTACGGCAGCCAGCAGCAGCATTCCCGCAAGCGTGAAGCGCAGCGCGCGCATGGGCATCCTCCCTCGTGGTGGTCCCATGGGTACCGCGGAGGCGCCGGAAGGTTGCCCTGGCGCATCGAACCCCGCCATGCCGGTCCGGATGCGCCACCCGTCGCCACGGCCGCATGGGGCGGTGAGCCGGTTTGCCGGCGTTTGGCGCAGGGTTTCCTGCGGCGGCAAACCCGCCCGGCCGCGATCACGATTCCCGGAGACCCGCCATGCATCCGTTCCGCGCCACCTGGTTCCTGTTGCTGCTTTTGGCCGGCACCACGTCCCCCTTCCCGGCAGCGGCGCTCGCTGCAGCGCCAACGGTCACCGGTTCCGGCGCGGGCTGGTCGCCACTCGACACCGGCATGGACGGATCGGTCAACGACGTCGTGGTGTTTCGCGGCCAGCTGGTGGCGGTCGGCGGGTTCCGGCATGCCTCCGGCGTCGCGGCCGATCGCATTGCCCGCTGGAACGGGGGCGCCTGGGAAGCCTTCCCCGGGGGCGGCGCCGACGGCGGTCTTCGCCTTGCCGTCGCCTATGGCGACCGGCTCGTCGTCGCCGGCAGCTTCGACAGCATCGGCGGCGTGGCTGCCGACGGACTGGCCCAGTGGGATGGCAACCACTGGTCCGCCTTGCCCGGCAACTTCTTCATTTCCATCGACGCGATGGTGGTGCACGCAGGGCAGCTGGTGATCGCGGGCATCTGGCTGGTGGATGGCCCGATGGAACACATCGCGCGCTGGAACGGCAGCAGCTGGAGTGCGCTGGGCAGCGGCCTCGACGACAGCATCGACGCGCTCGGCGTCCACGACGGCCAGCTCTATGCCTCCGCCGACCTGCCATGGCCCGACATGGACCCGGCCATCTGGCGCTTCGACGGCAGCGCCTGGTCGGTATTCGAGGACCAGCTCGACGACACCGTGTACGCCTTCGGCAGCTTCGACGGCCAGCTCGTCGCCGCCGGCCGTTTCACCTCGATCGGCGGCGTCGGCGCCAACAACATCGCGCGCTGGAACGGCAGCGGCTGGAGCCCGCTGGGATCGGGTCTCGGAAACGGATTGCCCAACCAGACGGTCAAAGCGCTGGGCAGCTACAACGGGCAGCTCTGGGCCGGTGGCTATTTCGAAACCGCCGGCGGCACCCCAGCCGGCCACGTCGCCCGCTGGAACGGCAGCGCGTGGTCGTCACCGGGTTCGGGCGCGGATTACACCGTGTCGGCCTTCGTCCCGTTCGGCGGCACCCTCGTCACCTCCGGCGCGTTTGCCGAAATGGACGGCCAGCCGGTCAACTACATCGCTGCGTGGCACGAGGATCCGGTGTTCGGGGACGGGTTCGAGCGCCCGTGACGTTCAGCGGATCCTGCCCAGGATCCCTTCCAGCTCGTCCAGGCTGTGGTAGTGGATGACGAGCTTGCCGCGGCCGTTGCGGGCGTGGGCGACGCTGACGCGGGTGGCGAGCTTTTCGCCGAGGTCGCGCTCCAGCGCGGCGATGTTGGGCTCGACCGGGCGCGCCGGGCGACCGCCTTTCGCCCCCGGCGCGGCATCAGCGCGGCGCGCGGCTTCTTCGAGTTCGCGTACCGACCAGCCCTTTTCCGCCGCCTCGCGCGCCAGCGCGATGGCGCGGGGCTCGGGCAGGGCGGCGAGGGCGCGCGCGTGGCCCATGTCGAGCTTGCGCTCGTCCAGCAGGCGCTTGATCGGGGCGGGCAGGTCGAGCAGGCGCAGCAGGTTGGAAACCGCCGCGCGCGAGCGGCCGACCGCGTCGGCCGCCTGCTGGTGGGTGAGCGAGAACTCCTCGATCAGGCGCGACAGCGCCTGGGCTTCCTCCAGCGGCGAAAGGTCCTCGCGCTGGATGTTCTCGATCAGCGCCATCGCCACCACGGCCTGGTCGGCGACCTCGCGCACGAGGGCCGGGATCTCGCTGAGCCCCGCCTTCTGCGCGGCGCGCCAGCGGCGCTCGCCGGCAATCAGTTCGTAGCGGCCCGGCCCGATCGCGCGCACCACCACCGGCTGGATCAGGCCCTGGGTGCGGATCGAGGCGGCCAGTTCGTCCAGGCGGTCGGCGTCGATGTGCTGGCGCGGCTGGTACTTGCCGGGCTGGATCGCGTCCGCCGGCAGCGTCTGCAGTTCGCCTTCCGGCGCGCCGGGCTGCACAGCCGCATCAGCGCTGCCGCCGAGCAGCGCGTCGAGTCCACGGCCGAGGCTGGATGCGCGTTTCCTGGTTGCCATGCGGGAGACTTCCTTCAGTGCGCCGCGGCCGCGCCGGGTGCCGGCGTGCCGCGCTCGCGGCGCAGCATCTCGCCGGCAAGGCCGAGGTAGGCGATGGCGCCGCGTGATTCGCGGTCGTAGAGGTTGATCGGCTTGCCGTGGCTGGGCGCCTCGGCCAGGCGGATGTTGCGCGGGATGATCGAGCGCAGCACCTTGTCGCCGAAGTGGCGCGTCAGCTGCAGCGAGACCTCGTTGCCGAGGTTGTTGCGCATGTCGTACATGGTGCGCAACAGGCCTTCCACTTCCAGCTGCGGATTGAGGCGCTGGCGCACCGCCTTGACCGTTTCCAGCAGGCTGGTGAGGCCCTCCAGCGCGAAGTACTCGCACTGCACCGGAATCAGCACGCCGTGCGCCGCGGTGAGGGCGTTGATGGTCAGCAGGTGGAGCGTGGGCGGGCAGTCGATCAGGATGGTCTGGTAACGGTTGCCGAGGCGCGCGAGCTGTTCCTTCAGGCGCGACTCGCGCGCCAGCGCGTCCATCAGCTTCAGTTCCGCCGCAGTGAGGTCGCCGTTGCCCGGCAGCAGGTCGAAGCCGCCTTCGGTGGCGACGATGGCCTGCTCGATCGGCGCCTCGTCCAGCAGCACTTCGCAGCCATTCGGCTTGGCCACCCGCTTGTCGACGCCGGACGCCATGGTCGCGTTGCCCTGCGGATCGAAATCGACCAGCAGCACCTTGCGCCGCGTCTCGGCGAGCGCGGCGGCGAGGTTGACGGCGGTGGTGGTCTTGCCGACGCCGCCCTTCTGGTTGGCGATTGCGATGATGCGGGTCATGGGCCGCTGGACCGGGTGCGGGGCCCGCCATCGTATCGGACTGCGCGCGCGCCCGCAGTGAGGCACTTGTCGGCGGGGCGCGCCCTCAGCATGCCGGCGCGCCGGTGGCGTGGCGCAGCACCACCAGGTGGCGCTCGGCCGCGAGGCCGGGCACGTCCAGCCGCACGCGGCGCACGACCTCGAACGCGGCAGGCACCGCAGCCAGTTCTTCCTCGTCCAGGCGGCCCTTCAGAGCCAGCCACGAACCGCGGGGCGCCAGCAGGTGCCCGCCCCATGCCAGCATGTCGGCGAGGCTCGCGAACGCCCGCGCGGTGATGCAGTCGAAGGCGCCGGTGACCGCCTCCACCCGTCGCTCGACGACCATCGCGTTGGCAAGGCCAAGCTCGCGCACGGCGGCGCGCAGGAAGCGCGCCTTCTTGCCGTTGGAATCCACCAGAGTCACGCGCCGCGCGGGCGTCGCGATGGCCAGGGGAATGCCCGGCAGGCCGGCCCCACTGCCGAGGTCGGCCAGGGTTTCGCCCGCGACGTGGGGCAGGATGGCGAGCGAATCGAGCAGGTGCCGGGTGACCATCTCGGCTGGATCGCGCACCGCGCTCAGGTTGTAGGCGGCGTTCCAGCGCGCCAGCAGGGCCACGTACGCCAGCAGGCGCGCGGTCGCGGCATCGTCCAGCGGAAGTTCGAGGGCGGCAAGGCCGGCGCACAGGCGCTGCCGCAGCGGATCGCGGTCGGCCATGGCGGTCGCAGCGGTGCGGGGGCGCGCAGTATCGGTGCCGCCACCGCCAAAAGCCACCGCACCACCGGGATCGGGACAGGCGCGTTCGCGCGCCGTTGCCGCTCAGGCGCTCGCGAGATCGACCCGGGCGACCAGCAGGCCACGCTCGCGCAGCTCGGCGTTGAGGCCCTGCTTCAGCCAGCCGGGCCGGGCCGTCGGCGCATCCGGCAGGCCGGGACCGTCGTACAGCCGCCGCGTCGCCGTGGCGAGGCGATCTTCGAGCCCGTCGATCTCCGCGCCGGCGCGGTCGGGATCGAGTACCTGGAAGTACACGGTCGCGCGCTGCCGCATCCCATCGCGCTCCAGCCCCTCGACCGGGAGGGTGCTGCCAGCGAGGCTGATCCGCCGCGCGACGCGCTCCACCAGAGGCAACACGAGGTGGGTGCCCGAGCGGACGATGCGCACCCGCCCGTCCCTGCGGCGGAAGGCATACACGTGCCCGTGCGGAACGCGACGGATCGATGCCATGGCCAGGAGGGCCATCGCACACGCGGCAGAGAGAATGAGGGGGAGGACCATTTCCGTTGTCCTGCAGCAGCTTGGGCTACATAGCTCAGGAGCGACTGAAGCACCTTATCGTAACGCAGACTAACGATTGCTTAACAGTTTTCGATGATGCGGTGCAAAAAGCCGCGCAGGGTCCGGCAAAAACGTGACGGCCGGCGCGTTCGGGCCAGCGCTCCCCGGGTGCATCGGCGGCCCGGCGTAGAATGGGCCTTTTTCCCGCGAGTCCCGCCATGGCCTACCCTGCCAGCCGCCTCCGCCGCATGCGCCGCGACGTGTTTTCCCGCGCGTTGATGCGCGAAACGGACCTCGCACCGAGCGATCTCATCCTGCCGGTCTTCGTGCGCGAGGGGCGCGACGCCAGCGAAGCGGTGCCCTCCATGCCGGGCGTGGAGCGCCTGACGATCGATCGCCTGGTGCGGCTGGCGGGCGAAGCCGTCGCGCTCGGCATCCCGGCGCTGGCGCTCTTCCCCGTCACGCCGCCGGAAGCGAAATCCGCCGATGCGCGCGCGGCGTGGGATGCGCAGGGGCTGGTGCAGCGCAGCGTGCGCGCACTGAAGGACGCCCAGCCGGAACTCGGCGTCATCACCGACGTGGCGCTCGACCCCTACACCACGCACGGACAGGATGGCCTCGTCGACAGCCACGGGTACGTCACCAACGACGCCACCGTCGAGGCGCTGGTGAAGCAGGCGGTATCGCATGCGGAAGCCGGCGCCGACGTCGTCGCGCCGTCGGACATGATGGACGGGCGCATTGGCGCGATCCGCGCCGCGCTCGAAGCCGGCGGCCACGTGCATACCCGCATCCTGGCCTATTCGGCCAAGTACGCCTCGGCCTTCTACGGGCCGTTCCGCGACGCGGTGGGTTCCGCCGCCAACCTCGGCAAGGGCGACAAGAAGACCTACCAGATGGACCCGGCCAACACCGACGAGGCCTTGCGCGAGGTGGCGCTCGACCTCGAGGAAGGCGCCGACATGGTGATGTTGAAGCCGGCCATGCCCTACCTCGACGTCGTCCGCCGCGTGAAGGAACGCTTCGGCGTGCCGACCTTCGCCTACCAGGTGAGCGGCGAGTACGCGATGCTCAAGGCGGCCTTCGCCAAGGGCTGGCTGGATGAGCGGGCCTGCGTGCTGGAGGCCCTCACCGGCATCCGCCGTGCGGGCGCCGACGCCGTGCTGACCTACTTTGCCATGGACGCGGCGCGCTGGCTGCGCGAGTGAACTCCCTGCCGCGCCATGCGGTGTTCGGTTCGCCGGTCGCGCATTCGCTCTCGCCGCGCATCCATGCGGCATTCGCCGCCCAGGCGGGCATTGCGATCGACTACCGCGCCATCGAAGCCACGCGCGCGGCGTTTGCCTCCCTCCTCGCCGCCTTCGCTGCCGACGGCGGCGTGGGTGCCAACGTCACGCTGCCACTGAAGGAAGACGCCGCGCACCTGTGCGGCACGCTGTCCGGTCGTGCGCGGCGTTGCGGCAGCGCCAATACGCTGCTGCGTCGCGACGCCGGCTGGCACGGCGACAGCACGGATGGCGAGGGCCTGCTGCGCGACCTCACGCGCGCCGGTTTCGCCCTGCCCGGCGCCCGCGTGCTGCTGCTTGGCGCCGGGGGCGCGGCG
>JAEZQS010000306.1 GCA_023412995.1 Pseudomonadota bacterium | reverse complement strand
GCGCGAAGGATCGAGGTCTTCGCTGCAAGCGGGGTTCCGCGACGATGCGGTTCGCTGCGCTCACCGCATCCTACGGGCTACGCGCCCTCCGCATATCACGCCCCCAGGAATGTCCCTTCTGCGCTCCGTGCCCGTCCGTAGGATGCGGTAAGCCGAAGGCGCACCGCATCGCCCCGCGAAGCATCGAGGTCGTCGCTGCAAGCGGGGTCCGCGACGATGCGGTTCGCTGCGCTTACCGCATCCTACGCGCTACGCGCCCTCGCCATTTCAAGCCCCCCGGCACGTCCCGTCTGCGTTCCCTGCCCGGCCGCCAGATGCGGTAAGCCGAAGGCGCACCGCATCGCCTCGCGAAGGATCGAGGTCGTCGCTGCAAGCGGGGTTCCGCGACGATGCGGTTCGCTGCGCTTACCGCATCCTGCGGCTGTGCACGGACCGCCGGGACCACCCGAACCCCTGGCCCCTAGCCCCTAGCACCCACCTCAATGCGCCTCGTCCCAGTTGGCGCCGACACCCACTTCCACCTCCAGCGGCACCGCCAGCTCGGCGGCGGCCGCCATGCGCTCGCGCACGCCGGCGACGATTGCGTCCACCGCGCCTTCGCGCACCTCGAACACCAGCTCGTCGTGCACCTGCAGCAGCATGCGCGCGTCGGGCACCTTGTCGGCGAGCCATGCATCGACCGCGATCATCGCGCGCTTGATGATGTCGGCGGCGGTGCCCTGCATCGGCGCGTTGATGGCCGCGCGTTCGGCGCCGGCGCGCTGGGCGCCGTTGCGGGAATGGATGTAGTCCAGGTGCACGCGGCGGCCGAACATCGTCTGCACGTAGCCGTCGCGGCGCGCCTGCTCGCGTACTTCCTCCATGTAGGACTGCACCCGCGGGTAGCGCGCGAAGTAACGCGCCATGTAGTCCTGCGCCTCGCCGCGGCCGATGCCGAGCGCACGCGCGAGGCCGAATGCGCTCATGCCGTACATGAGGCCGAAGTTGATCGTCTTGGCGGCGCGGCGCTGGTTGGCATCCACCGCCTCGGGCGCGATCCCGAACACCTCCGCCGCCGTCGCGCGGTGCACGTCCTGGTGGCCGTGGAAGGCGGCCAGCAGGCCGCTGTCGCCGGACAGGTGGGCGAGGATGCGCAGCTCGATCTGCGAGTAGTCGGCGGCGAGGATGCGCCAGCCTTCCGGCGCGACGAAGGCCTGGCGGATGCGGCGCCCTTCCTCGGTGCGGATCGGGATGTTCTGCAGGTTCGGCTCCGACGACGACAGGCGCCCGGTGGCCGCGGTGGCCTGGCCATAACTGGTGTGCACGCGCCCGGTGCGCGGGTTGACGTTGTCGGCCAGCTTCTCGGTATAGGTCGAACGCAGCTTGGCGAGGCTGCGGTAATCGAGGATCAGGCGCGGCAGCTCGTGGCGGTCGGCAATGGCTTCGAGCGCTTCCTCGTTGGTGGACGGCTGCCCGCCGGGCGTCTTCACCAGGATCGGCAGGCCGAGCTCCTCGAACAGGATCGCCTGCAGCTGGCGCGGCGAATCGAGGCTGAAGTTGCGCCCGGCAATCGCGTAGGCGCGCCCGGAGAGCTCGTGCATGCGGGTAGCCAGCTCATGGCTCTGCTGGCGCAGCGCGGCGGTATCGACCAGCACGCCGGCCTGCTCCATGCGCGCCAGCACCGCCACCAGCGGGAGCTCGATTTCCTCGTACACCCGCCGCAGCGACGGCTCCGCTTCCAGCCGCGGCCACAACGCGTGGTGCAGGCGCAGGGTGATGTCCGAATCCTCCGCCGCGTAGCGGCAGGCGCTGTCGACGTCCACCTGCGAGAACGGGATCTGCCGCGCCCCCTTGCCGGCGACATCGGTGTAGGCGACGGTCTGGTAATCAAGGTGGCGGCGGGCGAGGTTGTCCATGTCGTGCCGCGCGGTCGAGCTCAGCACGTAGGAAGCGAGCATGGTGTCGTGGCGCAGCCCGCGCACCTCGATGCCGTGGTTGGCCAGCACGTTGATGTCGTACTTGGCGTGCTGGCCGAGCTTGGGGCGCGAGGCGTCCTCCAGCACCGGTTTCAGCGCGCCCAGCACCACCGCGATCGGCAGCTGCTGCGGCGTGCCGGGGCAGTCGTGCGCGATCGGCACGTAGGCGGCCTGGCGCGGGTCCACCGCGAAGGAGATGCCGACCAGCTGCGCCTGCATCGAATCGAGCGAGCTGGTTTCGGTGTCGAAGGCGATCAGCGGTGCCTCGTGCAGCTTCGCCAGCCAGCGGTCGAGCTGTTCGGGCGTGGTGACCAGGTCGTAGGTCCCCGGGCCTTGCAGGCGCGGGTCGATTGCCGGCGCGGCTTCCGCCGGCGGTGGCAGCGGCACGGCCGGAGCTGGTGCGGGTGCACCTGCGTCGGCCGGCGCCGCGGCGTCGAGTTCCTTCAGCGCGGCATTGAACTCGTAGCGGCGGTACAGCACGCGCAGCGCCTCGACGTCGCGTGCGCGCAGCTTCAGCTCGCGCGGCGCCTGCTCCAGCGCCACGTCGAGCTTGATGGTGGCGAGCTCGCGCGACAGCGGCAGGTGATCGAGCGCGCGGCGCAGGTTTTCGCCGATCTTGCCGGTGACCTTGTCGGCGTTGGCGATCACGGTGGCGAGGTCGCCGTGCTGCGCCAGCCATTTGGCGGCTGTCTTCGGGCCGCACTTCTCCACCCCGGGGATGTTGTCGATGCTGTCGCCCACCAGCGCCAGGTAATCGGCGATCTGGTCCGGGCGCACGCCGAACTTCGCGAACACGCCCGCCTCGTCGAGCGTGGTATTGGTCATGGTGTTCACCAGCACCACGCCGGGCACCACCAGCTGGGCGAAATCCTTGTCGCTGGTCGAGATCGAGACGTCGATGCCGGCCGCCACCGCGCGGGTGGCGAGGGTGCCGATCACGTCATCGGCTTCGACGCCGTCCACGCGCAGGATCGGGAAACCCAGCGCGGACACGATCGCCAGCATCGGTTCCACCTGGCTGCGCAGGTCGTCCGGCATCGGCGCCCGCTGCGCCTTGTAGTCCGCATAGAGCGCGTCGCGGAAGGTCGGCCCCGGCGCATCGGCGACGAAGGCGGCGTAGTCGGGCGCGTCCTTGAGCGTCGCGCGCAGCATGTTGACCACGCCGAACAGGGCGCCGGTCGGCTCCCCCGCCGCATTGCTCAGCGGCGGCAGCGCGTGGAACGCGCGGTAGAGGTAGGACGATCCATCGATCAGGACGAGGCGGGGGCGGGACGAAGGCATGGCGGGCGGAACGGCTGCGGGCCCGCAGCTTGGCGCGCTGCCGGAGCCTTTGCAATCCGCGCCAGCGGCTGCCGCGCCGCCGGGTTGGGGTTTCCGCCGCCTTGCTGCGTAGCAGGTGCGACGGGGCCTTCCGCCCCCTGGGGAAACCACATGAGCATCCACCTGTCCCGATCCATCCTGCTGTTCCACGCCGCCGTGCTGGCGCTGGCGCCCCTCGCCTCGACGGCAATCGAGCGCATCAGCGTCGGGGGCGACGGCGGCCAGGCCAACAGCCAGAGCCGCTACCCGGGGATCTCGGGCGACGGCCGCTATGTCGTCTTCAACAGCGACGCCAGCAACCTGGTCGCCGGCGACACCAACGGCATGGCGGACCTGTTCGTGCGCGACCGCGTGCTCGGCACCACCACGCGGATCAGCGTCGGGCCGAACGGCGCGCAGGGCGACGGGCCCAGCTACACGGCCGCCATCTCCGGCGACGGCTCGCGCATCGTGTTCGCCTCGCATGCGCGCCTGCTGCCCACCAGCGGCTACCAGAACTGCTACCTGCTCGACCGCTCCGCGCAGACCCTGCAGATCCTGGACCTGCTGCCGAACGGGCAACCGGCCATCACCTGCGCCAGCGCTTCGATCGATTACGCCGGCAGCCGCGTCGCGCTGGTGTCGCTCGATCCGCTCGATCCGGCCGACACCGGTGGCTACGACGTCTACGTCCGCCACCTTGGCGGCAGCTCCCTGACGCGCGTCAGCCGCGCGCCGGGCGGCGGACCGACGAACGGGACCAACACCGATGCACGCCTGTCCGGCGACGGCAGCCGCGTCATCTTCGCCTCCAGTGCGAGCAACCTCGTCGCCGGCGACACCAACGGCGAGACCGACATCTTCCTCGCGGCAACCGACAACAGCATGCCGACGGTGCGCGTGAACGTGGGCCCGGGCAACGCGCAGGCGAGTGCGCCTGGCGGGACGGGCACCATCTCGGCCCTGAACGCCGACGGCAGCCTGGTGGCGTTCTCGAGCAAGTCGCAGTCGCTGCCCGACCCAAGCGCGACGGCCGAATCCACGCTCTACCTGCGCCTGCCGGAAAGCGACCAGACCATCGCCCTCAGCATTCCGCTCGACGGCCTGCCGCGCGAAGGGTTCAACGGCGAACCCGACTTCGACTACAGCGGCCGCTGGCTCGTGTTCGCCTCCACCGACATCCTGTTCGACGGCGCCGAACCGGGCATCTACGTGATCGACCTGGTCGATGCCTGGATCGCCCTCGTCAGCGTCGGCGGCAACACCGGCAACGTGCACGAGCCGCGCATCAGCGCGGACGGCCGCGGCATCGTCTGGTACTCGTTCTCGACCACCCAGGTCCCGGGCGACAGCAACGGCACCTGGGACGTGTTCTACGCCGACAACCCGCTGTGGGTCGATACGCCCATCTTCACCGACGGCTTCGACGGCTGAATCGCCGGCGGCGGAAGGCGTCACGCCGGGGGACGCGCGCGAGGGACTATGATCACCGGGCAGCCCCCGGTGACCGCATGAGCGATCCGCGCGACCTCCCCCGCACACCCACGCAGGACGCCGCCGGCGGAGCGTGCGAAGGCGACCACGAGGTGACGCGCCTGATCGCCGCCTGGCGCGAGGGCGACGCCGGCGCGCGCGAGGCGCTGGTCGAGCGCATCTACGCGAACGTGCGCGCGATCGCGGCGCAGTCCCTGCGGCAGATGCCCGGCGCGACGCTCGGCGCCACCGATCTCGCGCACGAGGCGCTGATCCGGCTGCTCGGCGCCGATGCCGACTGGCAGGACCGCCGCCACTTCTTCCACGTGGCCGCCCAGGCGACGCGCCAGGTCCTGGTGGACGCGGCACGCCGGCGCCTCGCCGGCAAGCGCGGCGGTGGCGCCGAGCGGGTCGGCCTGGAGGCGGCGCTGCAGCTGGCGCATCCGGACGGCGATGCCGACCTGGTGCGGATCGACGAAGCCCTGCGCGACCTGTATGCCAGCGAACGCCGGCGCGCGCAGGCCGTCGAGCTGGTGTATTTCGGCGGCCTCAGCCGCGCCGAGGTGGCCAGCGCGCTGGAAGTGTCCGAGGGAACCGTCGATCGCGACCTGCGCCTTGCCCGCGCGTGGTTGCGCAGCGCCATGCAGACCTGAGCACGCGGCCATGCAGACGCCTTCCCTTGACGAGCTGGCGCCGCATTTCGAGCGCCTGCGCCAGTGCGCACCGGCCGAGCGCGCCGCCGCGCTGGACTCCGTTCCGCTGGCGCACGAGGCACGTGCGCGCCTGGCGCGCATGCTCGCGGCCGACGACGAGCACGAGGACCTGCTCGCGCGGGTGGTGTCTGTCGCCGCCGCGGAGCTCGGGTCGCCGCCGGAGGAACGCGTCGGGCCGTGGCGGCTGCTGCGCGAGATCGGCTGCGGCGGCATGGGCACGGTGTTCCTCGCCGAGCGTGCCGATGGCCAGTTCACGCGCCAGGTCGCGCTGAAGCTGCTGCGCGGTTTCCCGACCCGCGATGCCGCGCGCCGGCTGCGCCGGGAACGCGAGATCCTCGCCGGCCTCGACCATCCCCACATCGCGCGCCTGCTCGATGGCGGCGAGACCTCGCAGGGGCAGCCGTGGCTGGCGATGGAATACGTCGATGGCGAGCCCCTGCTCGACCATGTCGCGCGCCACGCGCCCGCCCTCGGCCGACGGCTCGACCTGTTCGACGCGATGCTCGACGCGGTGGCGCACGCGCACCGCCATCTCGTCGTGCACCGCGACCTCAAGCCCGCCAACGCCATGGTGGCGCGCGACGGCACCGTCAAGCTGCTCGATTTCGGCATTGCGCAGCTCGTCGCCACTGGCGCGTCGTCGCGCGAGACGTCCACGCGCATCTTCAGCCCGGGCTATGCCAGCCCGGAGCAGCGCGAGGGGCGCACGATCACCACCGCGAGCGACATCTACAGCCTCGGCGTGCTGCTGCGCGAACTGCTTGCGGGCGAGCGCGAAGCGGGGGGCACGCGCCGCCCCGGATTCAGCGCGCTGCCGCTGGATGCGGAACTTGCCGGCGTCATCGCCATGGCGACCCGGGCCGATCCCGCGCAGCGCTACGTCGGCGTGGAAGAGCTGCGCGAGGACCTGCGCCGCTACCGCGATGGCAGGCCGGTGCGCGCGGCGCGCTGGACGCGCGGCTACCGCCTGCGAAAGTTCGCCGGCCGCCACCGCGCGGGCGTCGCGGCGGCGCTGGTCGCGCTGGCGATGGTTGCGGGGTTCGTCTGGCGGCTGGAGCGCGAGCGCACCCGCGCGCTCGCGGCGGAAGCCGCCGCGCAGCAGGCGCTCGCCGCCTCCGAGCGTGACGCGATGCGCGCGCGTGCCTCGCTCGAGTTCCTGGGTGATGCGTTTTCCGCCGCCGCGCCGGAGGTGGCGATGAGCCGCCAGGTCGGCGTGCGCGACCTGATCGAGGCGGCGCGGACCAACCTCGCGCGGCACGCCGATCCCACGCTGGTGCAACCGATGCAGCGCCTCATAGCGCGGCTGTATGGCGAGCTGGGTGACGTCGCCACCGCCATTTCGCTGATGCGTTCGGGCGTGGAAGGCGTGCTGCCGGCCACCCGCGACGAGGCACTGCGGCTGGCCGGCGACTACGACGTATACGCCGGGCTGCTGGGCCTTCGCGGCGACATCGGCGCGGCCGCGGCGGCCGCGGGCCAGGCGGCCGCGTGGCGCGCGCGGTTTGCGCCAGGCGAGCAGGTGGAGCAGGTGCGCAGCCTGCAATCGATGGCGCTGGTGCACCACCGAGGCGGCGAGGACGACAAGGCCATCGCGCGGCTGCGGGAGGCGATGGCGCTGGCCGGCCAGGCCGCCGACATCCCGCTC
>JAEZQS010000126.1 GCA_023412995.1 Pseudomonadota bacterium | reverse complement strand
GCGCGGCAGTGCGGCGGCACGGGCGCTGCGGGCGTGGCCGCAGGCGCGCTGGCTGCTGGGTCGCAATGCGCGGCAACTGGCCGAGGGCATTGGGCCATGGTCGGATGCGCGCGAAGTCGGCGTCATCGCCGGCGACCTGCCGCTCGGATTCGGGCGCCTGCTGCCGGGCCTCTTGGGGCCCGGCGATGGCACCGTGGCGTTGGAGGAGACGCGCCTCGAAGGCGTTGCCGCGCATTGCACCGTGCACGCCACGCATACCGGCCTGCTGCTCTCGCCGGAGATCGCGGCGCGCGTGGCGCGGTTCCTCCGCCACGGCCGCTTCGACTGAGGCGGTACAGCTCATGCTGATAGACTGCCTGCCATCGCTTGCGGCCCGCGCACCGGATCGGAACCCCATGTCGGCGCCCACGCCAGCCCTGCCCCTCATCGAACCCGGTGCGACCCGCCCCGGCCCCGTCCGCATCCTCGGCATCGACCCGGGCAGCCGCTGCACCGGCGTCGGCATCATCGACGTCGATGCCGCCGGCCAGACGCGCCACGTGTTCCATGCCGCGCTCGCCGTGGCGGCGGCGGGGGATTTCGCCGGTCGCCTCAAGCGCATCTTCGATGGGCTGGCGGACATCGTCGCCGAGTACGCGCCGCAGGAAGCGGCGATCGAGCGCGTGTTCGTCTCGCGCAACCCCGATTCGGCGCTCAAGCTCGGCCAGGCACGCGGCGCGGCGATCTGCGCCGTGGTGGCGCGCGGCGTCGTCCTCAGCGAATACGCGGCGCGCGAGGTCAAGCAGGCCGTCGTCGGCACCGGCGCCGGCGACAAGGCGCAGGTGCAGCACATGGTGGCGCTGCTGCTGCAGCTCGGCGGGCGCCTGCAGGCCGACGCGGCCGATGCGCTGGCGATCGCCCTGGCGCATGCGCACACCCGCGCCAGCGTGCAGCGGCTCGGCATCCCGCGCAGCGCATGGCGGCGGCGCCGATGATCGGCCGCCTCGCGGGAACGCTGGTGTCGCGGCAGCCGCCATGGATCCTGGTGGACGTCGGCGGCGTTGGCTATGAACTGGAAGCGCCGATGTCGACCTTCTACGACCTGCCCGCGGTCGGCCAGCCGGTGACGCTGCGCACGCATTACGCGGTGAAGGACGACACGGTCGCGCTGTACGGCTTCCTGCACGAAGCCGAGCGCAGCCTGTTCCGTGCGCTGCAGAAGGTCTCGGGCGTCGGCGCGAAAACCTCGCTCGCGGTGCTCTCCGGCGCCAGCGTGGACGAGTTCGCGCGGCTGGTGCAGGCCGGCGACATCGCCGCGCTCACGCGCATCCCCGGCATCGGCCGCAAGACCGCCGAACGGATGATCGTCGAGCTGCGCGACCGCGTGGACGGCCTTGCCGGCGCGCCCGCGCCCGGTTCCGCCGTGCCGGGCGACCCCGTGGCGGAAGCGACCATCGCGCTGCAATCGCTCGGCTACAAGCCGGCCGAAGTGACCCGCCTGGTGCGCGATGCGGCCGCCGCCGGCGACAGCGCCGAGGACATCATCCGCAAGGCGCTGAAGGCCGCGCTGCGATGAGCCTCGCGCAGGGCAGCGGGGAAGCAACCCACGGCGCGCGCGATCCGGCCACGCGCATGCGCGCGCTGCTGCTGGGCGCGGTCGGGGTGGTGTATGGCGACATCGGCACCAGCCCGCTCTACACCATGAAGCAGGCGTTCGGCCCCAACGGCGCCGCACCGACCATCGGCAACGTGCTCGGCGTGCTGTCGCTGGTGTTCTGGGCGCTGGTGATGGTGGTGTCGGTGAAATACGCCGGCTTCATCATGCGCGCGGACAACAAGGGCGAGGGCGGCATCATGGCGCTCACCGCGCTCGCCCAGCGCAGCGTGCGTTCGAGCCAACGCGCGCGCTGGTGGATCGTGATGCTGGGCCTGTTCGGTGCGGCACTGTTCTTCGGCGACGGCGTCATCACACCGGCGATCTCGGTGCTCGGCGCGGTGGAAGGCCTCGAGATCATGGCCCCCGCGCTCGACCACTGGATCGTGCCGATCTCGGCGGTGATCATCGTGCTGCTGTTCGCGGTGCAGAACCGCGGCACCGCCAAGGTCGGCGCGGTATTCGCGCCCATCATGGTGCTGTGGTTCCTCACCCTGGCCGCGCTCGGCATCTGGCACGTCGCCCAGCATCCCGCGGTGCTGCGCGCGCTCTCGCCCTATTACGCGATCGCCTTCTTCGTCGAGCACCGCTGGACCGCCTTCTTCGCGCTCGGCTCGGTCATCCTCGCCATCACCGGTGCCGAGGCGCTGTACGCTGACATGGGGCATTTCGGCAAGCGGCCGATCCGCTGGTCGTGGTTCGGCTTCGTGCTGCCCTCGCTGGTGCTCAACTATTTCGGCCAGGGCGCGTTGCTGATCACCAGCCCCACCGCCGCCGAGAACCCGCTGTTCCTGATGGTGCCCGAGGTGCTGGTGGCGCCGCTGCTGGTGCTGGCCACTGCGGCGGCCGTGATCGCCTCGCAGGCGGTGATTTCCGGCGCGTTCTCCGTCACCCGCGAGGCGATCCAGCTCGGCTTCCTGCCGCGCATGCAGATCCGCCACACCTCGCGCGAGCAGATGGGGCAGATCTACCTGCCGTGGGTCAACCGCATGCTGCTGGTGCTGACGCTGGCGGTGGTGGTCGGCTTCCAGTCCTCGGACAACCTCGGCGCCGCCTACGGCATCGCCGTGGTCGGCACCATGACGATCGATTCGATCCTGGTGATGATCGTGTTCCGCCGCATGTGGCACTGGGGCCGCGCCAAGGTCGGCGCGGCCGGCGTGCTGTTCCTTTGCGTCGACCTCGCCTTCCTCACCGCCAATGCCGACAAGGTCGAGCATGGCGGCTGGTTCCCGCTGGTGCTGGGCGCCGTGATCTTCACCCTGATGACCACCTGGCGGCGCGGACGGCACCTGGTCATGCGCGAGGTGAAGCAGGCCGGGCTCGCGCTCGCGCCCTTCATCGCCTCGATCATCGCGCACCCGCCGCTGCGGGTGCCGGGCACGGCCGTCTTCATGACCGCGAACGAGGACGGCGTGCCGAATGCGTTGCTGCACAACCTCAAGCACAACAAGGTGCTGCACGAGCGCAACGTCATCCTGACGGTGGCGACGGTGGAGACCCCGACCGCCGAGGACGAGGAACGGGTGGAAGCCGGGCACCTGGGTGACGGCTTCTACCGCCTGCTGCTGCGCTTCGGCTTCGCCGAGGACCCCAACGTGCCCGCGACGCTCGCCCGCATCGACGCCTGCGGCCTGCCGTTCGACATGATGGACACGACGTTCTTCCTGAGCCGCGAGAGCATCGTCGCCAGCGACCGCCGCGGCATGGCCCTGTGGCGCGACAAGCTGTTCGCCTTCATGCAGCGCAACGCCATTCCCGCCACCGCCTTCTTCCAGATCCCCGGCAACCGCCTGATCGAGCTGGGGACGCAGGTGGAGATCTGACCCGGGCCGGGAATGGGGAATGGGGCATGGCAAGGCAGAGCAGTCGATGAGGCGTCCGGCATCTACGTAGCCAAAGCACAGGCCGCATGAATGGCCGCTTCGTGACGGCCGGGGCTGCTGCCCCGCGCCATCAAAAGGCGACGATAATCCATTCAGCTACGCAGCCGCTTTGCTCCAGCCATTCCCCATTCCCCATTCCCGATTCCCAGCCAACCCCATGGACCGCCTCACCTCCGCCACCTCGACGCGCGACGACGAACTGGTCGATGCGTCGATCCGGCCGCAGCGCCTGGCCGACTACCTCGGCCAGGCGGCCGTGCGCGAGCAGCTGGGGATCGCGATCGAGGCGGCGCGGCGGCGGGGCGGGGCGCTCGACCACGTGCTCATCTTCGGGCCGCCGGGGCTGGGCAAGACCACGCTGTCGCACGTGATCGCGAACGAACTCGGGGTCAACCTGCGGGCGACCTCGGGGCCGGTGCTGGAACGGCCGGGCGACCTCGCCGCCCTGCTGACCAACCTGCAGCCGCGCGACGTGCTGTTCGTGGACGAGATCCACCGCCTGTCGCCGCTGGTGGAGGAGGTGCTGTACCCGGCGCTGGAAGACTTCCAGATCGACATCATGATCGGCGAGGGACCGGCAGCGCGATCCATCAAGCTCGACCTGCCGCCCTTCACGCTGGTCGGCGCGACCACGCGCGCGGGGCTGCTGACCGCGCCGCTGCGCGACCGCTTCGGCATCGTGCAGCGGCTGGAGTTCTACAGCCCGCTGGAACTGGCCGCGATCGTCCGCCGCGCCGCGCGCATCCTCGACATCGCCTGCGACGCCGATGGCGCGGCGGTGATCGCGCACCGCGCCCGCGGCACACCGCGCATCGCCAACCGCCTGCTGCGGCGCGTGCGCGACTACGCCGAAGTGCGCGCCAACGGCACCATCGATGCCGCTGTCGCCGGCGCCGCGCTCGACATGCTGAAGGTGGATGCCGAGGGCTTCGACGCGGTCGACCGCCGTCTCCTCTCCATGATCATCGAGAACTTCGACGGTGGCCCGGTGGGCGTCGAATCGCTGGCCGCCGCCCTCGGCGAGGAACGCGGCACGATCGAGGACGTGCTCGAGCCCTTCCTGATCCAGCAGGGCTTCCTCGTGCGCACCGCGCGCGGCCGCATGGTGACGCCCAGGTGCTGGCGCCATTTCGGCCTGGCGCCGCCACGGCGGGTGGGGGTGGAGGATCTTTTCGAGAGCCGGGAACCGGGAATCGGGAATGGGGAATAGCAAGAGCGATCCGATGCCGGTGGAGAACCGTCAGGAGGAGGCTGCCGCTCCTGACCATTCCCCATTCCCCATTCCCCATTCCCGGCCATTCACCTGGTCCGTCCGCGTCTACTGGGAAGACACCGATGCCGGCGGGGTCGTCTACCATGCCGGCTACCTGCGATACTTCGAGCGCGCACGCAGCGAGTGGCTGCGCGCGCGCGGCGTCGGCCAGCAGCAGCTGCGCGACGCCGACGGCATCGTCTTCGTGGTGCACCGGATGGAAATCGCCTTCCGCGCGCCGGCCCGGCTCGATGACCTGCTGGATGCGAGTGTCGCCGTGGAGTCCTGCGGCGGCGCCAGCTTCACCGTGCGGCAGGCGCTGCATCGCGCCGATTGCGCCGCCCCACTGGTCGATGCGCGGGTGCGCATCGCCTGCGTCGATGCGGCGCGCTTCCGCCCGCACCCGATCCCCCGATACCTGCTCGCAGAGATCGCCCCGACATGAATTCGGAACTCAACGTCCTCGCGCTGATCCTCAACGCCAGCCTGCCGGTCAAGCTGGTGCTGGGGATCCTGATCGGCTTCTCGATCGCCTCGTGGTTCATCATCTTCCGCAAGAAGGCGCTGCTCGACCGCGCCAACGCCACCGCCGATGAATTCGAGGAGCGCTTCTGGTCCGGCGCGGACCTCGCGGGCCTGTTCAAGGAACTGACCAGCGCGGGCGACCGCATCGGCGGCAGCGCCGCCATCTTCGAGTCGGGCTTCCGCGAGTTCGCACGCCTGCGCCAGCGCCGCGGGGTCGATTCGCGCGCGCTGCTGGAAGGCGCCCAGCGCGCGATGCGGGTGTCGGCCACGCGCGAGGTGGACCGCCTCGAGCAGAGCCTGGAGTTCCTCGCCAACGTCGGTTCCATCAGTCCCTACGTCGGCCTGTTCGGCACCGTGTGGGGCATCATGATCGCGTTCCAGGGCCTGGCCAACGTCAAGGAGGCGACCATCGCGATGGTGGCGCCGGGCATTTCCGAGGCGCTGATCGCGACCGCCATGGGCCTCTTCGCCGCGATCCCGGCCGTGTGGGCCTACAACCGCTATTCCACCAAGCTGGAGCGGATCAGCCTGCGCTACGACACCTTCGTGGAGGAGTTTTCCTCCATCCTCGCGCGGCAGGCGCATGTGGACGACTGACCACGGCGCCGCGATGGCGGCGCACCCGCGCGACCCCGCTGTGCCGTCGGCGGCGTTCCATAGCGGGCGGCACTGAGCCGCCCCTCCTTCCTCCCATCCGGTTCCTCTGCAATGGCTACCAGCACGACCAGCCGCCGCCGCAGGCACAAGCTCAAGGCCGAGATCAACGTGGTGCCCTACATCGACGTGATGCTGGTGCTGCTGATCATCTTCATGGTGACGGCGCCGCTGCTGAACCTCGGGGTGGACATCCAGCTGCCGCAGTCGCAGGCACGGTCGATCCAGAACGACAAGGAACCGGCGGTGGTGAGCGTGGACGAGCAGGGCGGATTGTTCCTGACGCTCGGCGCCAGCGAGCGCGAGCCGATCGAAGCGGACGCGCTGGTCAAGAAGATTTCAGCATTCGTGCGCCAGAATCCGCAGGTTCCCGTACTCGTGGCCGGCGACCAGCGGGCCGATTACGGCACGATCTATCAGGCCATGGTGCTGCTGCAGTCGGCTGGTGTCCCGAAGGTGGGGCTGATGAGCCAGCCGGTGCAGGGCCAGGATCGCTGAGCGCATGGATGGCGCACGCGGCGAGGGGCTGGGCGACAAGCTGCGGGCGTTCGCGCTCGCGCTGGGACTGCACGTCGCCTGCCTGCTCGCGTTGCTGGCGGGCTTGTGGTGGACGCACGAAACGCGCCCGGTGGTGATGCCGGGACCGGTGATCGAGGCGACGCTGGTCGGGCCGACGGCGGCGCCCAAGGCGAAACCCGGCGCAACGCGACCCCGGCCCGCGCCGCCGAAGCCGGCGCCACCGAAACCGGCGCCCGAACCGGAGCCGCCCGCGCCGCCGCCCAAACCCGAACCCCAACCGGAACCACCGAAGCCCGTCGAGCAGACCCCGACTGAAGTGCAGCGCCAGGACCAGGTGGATCGCGAGCGGATCGCGGCCCTGGCCGAGCAGAAGGCCGCCGACGAAAAGCGCGAGCAGGAAGAACGCGTGCGCCAGAAGCAGGTGCTGCTGGAGGAGGAAAAACAGCGCAGGCTGAAGGAGGAACAGCGCAAGCAGCTGGCCGAGATCCGCAAGCAGCGCGAAGCGGCGGAGCGCAAGGTGAAGCTCGAGCAGCAGCGCCTGGCGCAGCTGGAGGACCGCAACCGCGAGGCGCAGGCGGAAGGCGCGCCCGAGGCCGAACACGAGGCGCGCGAGGCGCAGACCGGCGCCGGCGGCGCGGACAACGACCTCGTGGCGCGCTACGCGGCGGCCATCCAGGCGGCGGTGACGCAGAACTGGAACCGCCCCGACAACGCGCAGCCAGGCCTGCGCTGCGTGCTGCAGATCGCGCAGATCCCCGGAGGCGAGGTGATCAGCGCCAAGGTCGGATCGCCGTGCAACGCCGACGCCGTCACGCGCAACTCGATCGAACAGGCGGTGATGAAGGCGGCGCCGTTGCCATACCAGGGCTACGAAAAGGTGTTCAGCCGCAACATCAACCTCAACTTCAAGTACGACGGATGATGAAACCGATGACGCAAGGCAAGGCTTGGATGATGGGCGTGGTGCTGGCGCTGGCCGGCTGGCTGGCCGGCACGCCGGCGCATGCGCAGGGGCTGGACATCGACATCGTCAACGGCACCGCCTCGGCGCTGCCGATCGCGGTGGTGCCGTTCGGCTTCGAGGGCGCCAGCCTGCCGCCCGATGCCAATCCGGGCGAGATCGTGCGCGCCGACCTCGCCCGCTCGGGCCAGTTCCGCGCCTTGCCGAAGGCCGACATCGTCGAGTTCCCGACGCGCGAGGCCGAGGTCAAGTTCGCCACTTGGCGGCTGCTGAAGCAGGACTTCCTCGTCGTCGGGCGCATGTCCGATGCCGGTGGCGGCGCGATCCGGGTCGAATACGAGCTGTTCGACGTCGCGCGCCAGCAGCGCCTCGCCGACGGCGCGATCAGCGGCCAGCGCAGCGGCCTGCGCGACGTGGCGCACCAGATCGCCGACATCGTCTACGAGAAGATCCTCGGCGTGCGCGGCGCGTTCTGGACCCGCATCGCCTACATCACCGCGACCGGTGCGCCGCCCTCGCAGCAGTACGCCCTGATGGTGGCCGATTCGGACGGCTACAACCCGCAGGTGGTGGTGCGCTCGCGCGAGGCGCTGCTGTCGCCGGCGTGGTCTCCGGACGGGCGGCGCCTGGCTTACGTCTCGTTCGAGAGCGGCAACTCGGCCATCTACGTGCAGGACCTCGCCACCGGCGCGCGCCAGGTGGTGTCCAGCAGTCGCGGCATCAACAGCGCGCCCAGCTTCTCGCCGGACGGCAACCGGCTCGCGGTGAGCCTCTCCAAGGGCGGCAATCCCGACATCTACCTGCTCGACATCGGCAGCCGCAGCACCACCCAGCTCACCCGCCACTTCGCCATCGACACCGAGCCGCAGTGGGCGCCCGACGGGCAGTCGATCTACTTCACCTCCGACCGCTCGGGCAAGCCGCAGATCTACCAGATGTCGCCCGGCGGCGGCGATCCGTCGCGGGTCACCTTCCAGGGCCAGTACAACGCCAGCCCGAGCGTGGTCGACGCGCGCGGCGTCAAGCTCGCCATGGTGCAGGGCAACGGAAACGTGTATCGTATTGCGGTTCTTGATCGGGCCACCAACCAGAGTGCGCTGGTGTCGCCCGGCAGCCAGGACGAAGCCCCGAGTTTTGCTCCCAACGGAAGCATGCTGCTGTATGCCGCCAGCGAAGGTTCACGCGGCGTGCTGTATGCAGTGTCAGCCGACGGGCGGGTTCGTCAGCGTCTCGGCCTCGCCGGCGGCGATGTACGTGAACCTTCCTGGGGGCCGTTCCGCCAGCGCTGAGCTGGGGGGAAGCCAAGGTTCCGAAAGCGTTGAGCGTCTGAGTTCCATGTCCTTCCAACCTGCCCTTGCAAGGGGAACACCATGAACAATGTCGTGCGTATCGCCCTGTCCGTCCTGCTGGTTGCCGGCGTTTCCGCCTGCGCCAAGAAAGCCGTCAAGCCGACTCCGCCGCCGGTCGAGGAAGCGCCCGCGACCTCCACCGAGTCGATGGAGACCACCGGCCGCTACACCCGCGAGAGCCTGGATACCGATTCCTGCCTGCGCCAGCGGGTCGTCTATTTCGACCTCGACCAGACCGAGATCAAGCCCGAGTTCCAGGCGCAGGTCGCCTGCCATGCCGAATACCTGCGCCAGTTCCCCGATGCGCGCGTTTCGCTGGAAGGCAATGCCGACGAGCGCGGCTCGCGCGAGTACAACCTCGGCCTCGGCGAGCGCCGTGGCAATGCGGTGCAGTCGGCGCTCGGCGCTGCCGGTGCCTCGTCCTCGCAGCTGGAAGTGATCAGCTACGGCGAAGAGCGCCCGGTCTGCCGCCAGCACGACGAGTCGTGCTGGTCGAAGAACCGCCGCGTCGAGATCCTCTACACCGCGAAGTGACCACGATGACGCGCTTGGCGACAGGTGCGTTGGGAACGGCGGCCGTGCTGGCCGCCGTTCTCGTGACCGCGGTCCCCGCGCAGGCGCAGCGGCTTTCGCTGGCCGAGCGCGTCGACCGCCTCGAACAGCAGCAGTCGGCTGCGCAGGGAAGCGGCGGCGCCGTCGACTTGGTCAACCGCGTCTCCGCGCTGCAGTCGCAGGTGCAGACGTTGCAGGGCCAGGTGGAGGAGCTGACGCACGCGCTCGAGGAAGCGCGCCAGCGCAACCGCGAGCAGTATCTCGACCTCGATTCCCGCATCGGACGTCTGGAAGGCCATGCGCCGGCTGCCGCCGCGCCGGGCGCCGCGGCGCTGCCGCCGCCGCGCGACACCCAGCCGCCCGACATCGATCTCGGCAATCCCGGCGCCGCGGCACCCCCGGCTGGCGACCAGGGCTTCCAGGATGCGCCTGGCGCCGACAACGTCGGCGACCTGACGCCGGAGGACCGCGCCGCGTTGCCGCCGGATGCGGCGCCACTGCCGCCCGACACGGCGGCGCCAGGCGACCCCTCTGCCGAGAGCACGGCGTACAGCGAGGCATTTGCCGCGCTGAAGGACGGCCGCTACGCCGAATCGGCGCGCCGTTTCAAGGCCTTCATCGCCGCCTATCCGGATGGCGACCTCACCGCCAATGCCTGGTACTGGCTGGGCGAGTCCTACTACGTCACGCAGAACTACGACATTGCCGAAGAGGCATTCCAGTCGCTGCTGGACCGGTATCCGGACAGCCCGAAGGCGGCCGACGCGCTGCTGAAGGTCGGTTACAGCCAGTACGAGCGCAAGCAGTGGGACGACGCCGAAGCGACGCTCAACCGCGTGGTCGAGACCTGGCCCGGCACCACCGCCGCGCGCCTGGCGCAAGGCCGCCTGCGTGCGCTGAAGATGGAAACCCGGCGCTGAGGGCGCCACCGGTGGCCCCCCCGCCAGCCACGCCGGTGGGGGACGGCGACACCGTTGCCCTGGACCCGTCGGCGGCCGGGGCGGAAACGCGCCTGCGCATCAGCGAGATCTTCCATTCGCTGCAGGGCGAGGCCGACACCGCCGGCTGGCGCACCGTCTTCATCCGCCTCACCGGCTGTCCGCTGCGCTGCCACTGGTGCGATACCGCCTACGCGTTCCACGGCGGTAGCTGGCGCACCCAGGGCGAAATCCTCGACGACATCGCCCGCCATGGCGTGCGGCACGTCTGCGTCACCGGTGGCGAACCCTTGGCACAGAAGCGTTGCCTGCCCCTCCTGCAGGCGCTGTGCGATGCCGGCTACGAGGTGTCGCTGGAAACTTCCGGTGCACTCGACATCGCCGCGGTCGACCCGCGCGTTCGCAAGGTGGTCGACCTCAAGGCCCCCGGTTCCGGCGAGGTGGCGCGCAACCGCTGGGAGAACCTCGATCACCTCCTGCCGCACGACCAGGTGAAGATCGTGGTCGCCGACCGCGCCGACTACGAGTGGGCGCGCGACTGCATTAGCCGCCACGCCATCCCGGCGCGCTGCCAGGTCCTGCTTTCGCCCGTGCACGCCCGGGTTGCGCCGCGCGACCTCGCCGACTGGATCCTCGCCGACCGGCTCGACGTCCGCTTCCAGCTGCAGCTGCACAAGCTCCTGTGGGGCGACGAACCCGGCCGCTGAGCGGGCGGTGACGGACGGGTGCGTCCTTCTGGCCAAAGCAGGAGCGCAAGACTGGACCACGAAGACCACGAAGAACACGAAGAAGGCACGTGACCTGGAAGATCGGATGCCAGGTCCCGGGCAGTGCAGGGGCGTGGCATGGAGCAAGGACAGCGTCCGCCGGACGCGTTAGGGCGCGATGCGCCGCGGCACGGAAGGAGACGACGCCTGTCCGCCCAAGGAGGCCAACCCGCTGCCCCCGTAATGAGGGGCTCCTCCTGAAGGAATTGCTTCCTCGGTGTGCTCGGTGCGCTCGGTGTTTCTCGCTTTCGCCTTTGCTACGGCACCCCGCTGAAACCTTGCCCGCCCCGCGTTGTCGAAAGCCCGCCGCCCCGTGCGAAGATGAGCGATTTCCGCGAGCCATGGACATGCCTGAACCCGCCGCGTCTGCTGCCGCCTTCTCCGCCCTGCGTGCCGAACTCGGGCAATGCATCCTCGGCCAGCAGGCGCTGACCGACCGGCTGCTGATTGCGCTCCTCGCGGACGGGCACCTGCTGGTCGAGGGCGCGCCCGGCCTCGCCAAGACCACGGCGATCAAGGAACTGGCCGCGCGCATCGAAGCCGATTTCCACCGCGTGCAGTTCACGCCCGACCTGCTGCCGGCCGACCTCACCGGCACCGAGATCTACCGCCCGCAGGCAGGCAGCTTCGAGTTCCAGCGCGGGCCGATCTTCCACAACCTGCTGCTCGCCGACGAGATCAACCGCGCGCCGGCCAAGGTGCAGTCCGCACTGCTGGAAGCCATGGGCGAGCGCCAGGTCACCGTCGGCCGCGACACCTATCCGCTGCCGGCGTTGTTCCTCGTGATGGCGACGCAGAACCCGATCGAACAGGAGGGAACCTACCCTCTGCCCGAGGCGCAGCTCGACCGCTTCCTCATGCACGTGAAGGTCGAGTACCCGAAGGCTGCCGCGGAAGCGGCCATCCTGCAGCTGGCACGCACCCGCGCGCGAGAGGCGCTGGTGGCGCAGCCGCTGCCGGTGCGCCTGCTCAGCCAGGCACAGGTGTTCGAGGCTCGCCGCGAGGTTCTGGAGCTGCACCTCGCGCCGCAGCTGGAGCAGTATTTGGTGCAACTGGTGCTGGCGACGCGCGAGCCCGCCGCGCACGGCGCGGAGCTCTCGCGCTTCATCGCCTATGGCGCCAGCCCGCGCGGCACGATCGCACTCGATCGCTGCGCGCGCGCGCACGCGTGGCTGGCCGGGCGCGACTACGTGACGCCCGAAGACGTGCACGCGATCGCGCCGGACGTGCTGCGCCACCGCGTGCTGCTGACCTACGAGGCGGAAGCCGAAGGCATCGATGCGGACCGCGTCGTCAACCTGCTGCTCGAGCGGGTGCCGTTGCCGTGAGCCCGTGCCGAGCGCAAGGGATTGCCGCGCGCGCGCCACGTCGGGCGACGTGCTGATCCGCCGCAGCAGGCCGCCGACCCGTGCCCGTCCCCGCCCACCCGACCCAGGTTTCCCTCGATGAGCTGATCGCGCTGGCGGCGCTCGCCCATGGTGGCGGCCTCGCCCGCAGCCGGCGCAGCCCCGCGCTGCGTTCGGGCGCGGTGTCCTCGCGCTGGCGCGGGCGCGGGGTGGACTTCCGCGAATCGCGCATCTACCAGCCCGGCGACGAGATCCGCCACATGGACTGGCGCGTGATGGCGCGCAGCGGCAAGCCGCACACGAAACTGTTCGAGGAAGAGCGCGAGCAGGGCCTGCTG
>JAEZQS010000125.1 GCA_023412995.1 Pseudomonadota bacterium | reverse complement strand
CTCTGCCCCGCGGGCGGGCGGGGGCCGGCGGCGCGGCCCCCCCCCCCCCCCACGCCGACTGGATTTCCACCTTCCGCATGAAGCCAGCCGCCGCGCTGCCGGCATCCGCACGCGCGCGTGCCTGGCGTCGCATCCGGCTCACCCTGGCGGCCACCGCCATGCTGTGCGCCACGCTGGTCGCGTCCGCACTCGACTTCACCCCGCACGGAACGCAGCCCGGTCTCGACGCGTCGCTGCAGTCGGTGAGCACCTGCGTGGATTGCCATCGCAGCCTCGATCCGGCGGCAGCCGGCTTCATGCCCCACTCGACCTGGGGCGGATCGATGATGGCCAACGCGCTGCGCGATCCGCTGTTCTGGGCCGCGCTCGACGTCGCCAACCGCGACGCGGCCAGCATCGGCAAGCCCGGAGTCGGCGACTACTGCCTGCGCTGCCATACGCCGCGGGGCTGGCTCGGCGGACGCGTGGTCAAGGACGGTTTCGGCGGTAGCCCGGGGGCGGGCGGCGAAAGCGGCTGCCAGCTCTACGGCGACTACGCCAAGAAGGACTACAAGGCGAACGACTACGCCGGAGTGGACTGCCACTTCTGCCACCGCCTGATGAAGGAAGGGCCGGAGGGACAGGCCAACCTCATCGGCAACGCCAACGCCTGGGTGGACGACGCGCTGAGCTGCGATACGGCGCCGGGTGCGTTCGGGCCGTGCCGGCGCGGCCCGTACACGTATGCCGAAGGCAGCCCCCTGACGCCGCCGCACGGCTGGCAGCAATCCGCCTTCCACACCGGTTCCGCGCTCTGCGGCAGCTGCCACGACGTGACATCGCCCGACACCGACGAAGGACCGCTGCGCACCCTCGTTCGCGCGGACGGCAGCGACAGCGGCCGGCCGTTTCCGATCGAGCGCACCTACACCGAGTGGAACCGCAGCCGCTTCGCCGAAGCGATCCTGAGCGACGGCTTCGGCGACGTGCCCGCGGGCAGCCCCGCCGTCGTGCGCGCGCAAGCCTGCCAGGACTGCCACATGCGCGTGTCCGACGATCCGCTGGCACGCGCCTGCGAGCAGAACCCCTCCGGCTCGCGCGCCGGCGAACTGCCGGTGCACGAATTCGCCGGGGCCAACGCCTGGATCCCCGCAATCATTCGCCAGGAATACGGCAGCGACCTGCTGCAGCAGCCCGAAGACTACGACCGCACGATGGCCGCGGCGCGCGCGATGCTCGCACGCAGTGCGGAGGTCGCGCTCGAGGTGACCGGGTACACCCCGGCCACCGCCGGCAGCGACGGCTCGATCTCGCTGGTTGCGCGGGTCACCAACCTCGGGGGCCACAAGCTTCCCACCGGCTATTCCGAAGGCCGCCGCATGTGGCTGGGCGTGCAGGTGCGCGACGGTTCCAATGCGCTGGTTGCGGAAAGCGCTGCCTACGACGCGGCGACCGCGACGCTCGCGGCGGATCCGCAGGCGCGCGTCTACGAGGTGCTGCAGGGCATCTGGGACGCGGACACGAAGACGTGCGTGGTCGAGGAAGCCGGTCGCAAGAAGTTCCACTTCGTGCTCAACAACTGCGTCGCCAAGGACACCCGCATCCCGCCGCTTGGGTTCCGACTGACCGCCGCCGACGACCCGCAGGGCCTCGAAGTGCCGCCGGTGGGTGCAAGCTATGCGGAAACCGCCCCCGGTTCCGGCGTGCTGGTGAACGCCGATGTCGCGACCTACACGTTCGTGATTCCCGCCGGGACTGCCGGCTCGGTCAGCGCGAGCGCGACGCTCTACCACCAGGTGGCGAGTCGCGAGTACATCGAGTTCCTGCGCGACGAGGCGGAGGAACACGCCATTCCGGCCGAAAACGCGCTGTGCGCGGACGGTCCCGGACGCCCCTTCGATGTCGGGCCACAGGACCGCTCGCGCGGCGTTTACATGTACGAGTTGTGGAGCGACCCGGCCTACGGCATGTCGCCGCCGGAACCGGTCGCGATGGCGACCACCACCGCGCGCAGGAGCATGAAATGAACCCCCTCCGCCTGGCCCGTTCCGGTGCCTGCGCACTCGCCGTATTCGTGCTTTCCGGTTGCGCCGGCGGCCGCATGGTAACCGGCGATGGCACGTCCCTCGTACGCAGCGACGTGCCGGACGAGGGCCGCATGCGCGGCGTGGTCATCAACCGACGCTATGGCGACGTCTTCCACGTGGACGGCAAGAAGGTGCGCCGGCAGATCGAGCTGGCGTGGGACTACGACCGCGGAACCGCGATCAGGCGCACCTACGACGAATCCGGACGGCTGCTCGGCAGCGAGGACCTGCCGGGCGCCGAAATGCGCCTGACACCCGCCGAGGACGAACGCGTGAAGGCGCTGGTCCGCGGCTATCCGACGTTGAAGGATGTGGCTGCGCGCCCGGGCGTGGTGATCTGGGCGGGCGGTTTCGTGCTGCGCCAGCCGGGCGACCGCTGGTGCGACGCCCGCACGCGCTGCATCCACGCGATCCTCTCCAGCGACAACGGGGTCACGGCCGTGGCGCATGCCATCGTCGACCTGCAGCGCGACCGCGTCGTGTATCCCGAGTACGACATGGAGCAATACGAAAAGAAGGCCAAATCTCACCTGGGGAGCAGATAACATGCACAAGCACGCGTTGGCCCTGTCGCTGCTGCTGGTTGGCGCGGCGTTCTCGACCCATGCGTCGGCGGATTCGCCGGCGTGCGACGGACCGAACGAGACCAAGCTGAGCTGGCCGGCCACCAATCCGGTCTGGGAAATGTGCTGGCTGCCGCCGAGCGACAGCGTCGGCACCGATGGCTCCAGCCTCGAGCTGCGCGACGTGCACTACAAGGGTCACCTCGTGATGCGCCGCGCGCACGAGCCGATGCTGTTCGCCGAGTACCGCAGCAGCACCTGCTACCGCGACTGGAAGGACGACGACGCTTCCTTCCTTTCCGACCGCGCAGTGCAGAACCACCTCGGCATCCCGGTCGATCCGCCGCAGGCGATCACCTCCTGCGACCGCTCCCACGATGCGACGGCGAGCTACGGATCGTGCCCCTACCAGTTGCCGGGCTATCCGAATGCCACCGCCTCGTGCGCCTTCGGCGTCGCGATCGAGGACGGCGGCGACCACGTGACGCTGACCACGCAGCACTCGGCAGCGTGGTACCAGTACACTTCGAGGTGGTCGTTCTACGCCGATGGCAGCATGGCGCCGCAGTTCGGCTTCGGCAACAGCGACGGCACCAACAGCGGCATCACGCACTGGCACCACAACTACTGGCGCATGGAGTTCGCGATCGACGATCCGGTCGGCGCGGTCAACACCATCAGCCTCGATGGCGTCGACCAGGCGGTGGAGTTCAGCGACCTGCGCGATGCGGACGGCGGCACCGGCGGCGGCCCGAGAACCTGGGAAGTGCGCAATCCGGTCACCGGGAACGGCTTCCGCCTGGTGCCCGGCACCGACGATTACGAGATCCCGGCCAACGAGTCCGGGCGCGGGTTCCACATGGTCGACCTGATGGCGACGCGCCAGCACGATGGCGAGTACGCCGACCGCTCCGACAACCCGCTCGGCGCCTGCGCGATGGACGATGGCGCACTGGTGAACGGCGAGAGCCTCGTCGACACGGCGACGGCGCTCTACTACCGCGTCTCGGTGCGCGACGCCACCAGCCAGGACTGGCCGCCGGGCTGCACCGGCGCCGGCTGCATCCCGCAGGATTCCATGATGTGCAAGAAGCGGGGCCCGACCCTGGTGCCGTTCGGCCCGTGGATCGACGACCAGCCTGGCGTGCCGGCGGCAACCGTCGCGCCCGGTGACATCGACGTGACCGTGGCCGAGGGCGCCAGCGCCACCGACCTGTTCGGCATCACGAACACCGGAGAGGCGGGCAGCACGCTCGAATTCACCGTCGATGTCGCGCCGGCTTCGTGCGCGGCTCCGCAGGCGGTGGCATGGCTCGATGCGCAGCCGGTGGAAGGCTCGGTGGCTCAGGGTGCCACGGCCAAGGTCACGGCCACGATCGATGCCACCGACCTCGCCGACGGCAGCTACGCGGCGAAGATCTGTGTCCGCAGCAACGATCCGGCCCATGCCGTCATCGAGGTGCCGGTTTCCGCGACGGTGATCGTGAACCCGGCCGAGGTCGTCTTCATCGACGGCTTCGAGCAGCCGGTGCCCTGACGCACTGCAACGGCATCGCTGCCCGCGTGCGGCGGTGCCGCTCCCCGCGAGGTCCGGGATCGGGCGCGGGCACACCGCGCATGGCCCGCGACCGGAAGCAGGCTCGTCCTCCCCGGGCAGCGCTGGAGAGCCTCGACGAGGCGATCCACGACGCCCTACGCACCGCACGCGATGCCCCGCCGACGCAATCTCGCTGCCCCCGCACGCGCTGATGAAAACCGCCTCCTGCTGCTGCAATGCACAAGCCGCAGGGGCAAGGAAACTGGCGCGCGACTTCCCCGTTGCCACGGACCACGCAAGCCGCTTATAGTTCCTGCGTCTCCGAAGAAGTGGCGAAGGTCATGGATCGCGGGGCAGGGGTTGCAATCGAGTAGGCCGGACAGCGGGGCGATTTCGCACCAGACGTCGCGGTGCGGATCGACCCGGCCAGGACCGTCCACAGGGCAGTTCCATTTCGCAAACGGCTGGGGTTCAAACATATGAAACGTCTGACTATTGCTTTGCTCGCGGGGCTGGCATCCAGTCTTGCGATCGCTGCGTCGACCGGGCCCACCTCCCGGGTCGACCAGGGCTACGCGGCGCCCGCCGCGCCTGTCCGACCGGCTGTTCCGACGCTCAGGTCCGACCACCATGTCGGCCCGGCGGCGGTCTCGGTGTCCTACACCATCGATGCAAGCACCACCGCGATGCAGACCGGTCGCATGAACCGCGACGCCATCGCGAGTACCTGCGCTGCTCCGAAAGTCGCCAATCCGTTCGATTCCTCGCCGCGGCGGTACGTCACCTCGGCGCCGCTGTACAACCAGTCGGCCAGCGACGTCTGCGCCACCATCACGGTCACGTTCGACGGCGCCTGCGACGTCAATGTGCAACCCGTTGCCTACCTTGGCAGCTTCAACCCGGCGAACATCTCCGAGAATTACCTCGGCGATGCCGGGGTGAGTTCGGGCGTCCCGGCGAACACGGTGACCTTCGAGGTCACGGTGCCGGCGAACGACTCGATCGTGGTCAACCTCAACGATACCCAGTCCCCCTCGGTGGGCGTGGCTTGCACCGCCACGATCGAATCGGCCGAGCTGTTCGACTCCCCCGGCGGCGGCGGTGGTGGTGAAGACACCTTCACCAGCAACGAATCCGTGCCGCTGCTGGACGACGGCTACGATGGTTCGCTGGGCAGCATGGTCTGCACGAACATCGATGCCAGCTCCATTCCGGCCGGCGACGCGATCACCAGCGTGACGGCAACCACCTCGATCACCCATACGTGGGTCGGCGACGTGACCGCGAAGCTGGTCAGCCCGTCGGGCAGCGTGCTGACGCTGTTCAATCGACCGGGCTTCGCCGAGGTTGCGGACGATGGCACGGGCGGCTTCGGCGACAGCTCGGACCTGCTGTCGGCCAATCCGCTGACGTTCGACGATGCATCCGCCAACGACGCCGAAGCCATGGGCTCGGCACTCGGCAGCACCCAGGCGATCTGCGCTGCCGACGGCATCTGCGACTTCTTCCCCAACGCGGGCGCCGCGCCCACGCCTCCAGGCTCGTTTGCCGATCTCGTCGGTGAACCGGCGTCGGGCACGTGGTCGCTGTGCGTCGGCGACTCGGGTGGTGGTGACACCGGCACGCTGGACGGCTGGTCGGTCACCATCGGCCACGGCGGCGGCGGCGGTACGCCGGTTGCCGACGTGTCCCCCGGTACGCTCGACTTCAACGTTGCGACGGGTGCCAGCGGTTCGCAGCCGCTCACGATCTCGAACACGGGTGGCGGCACGCTGGACTGGTCCATCACCGAAGCCACCGACGGCAGCATCTCGCCGGCCGGCGGCACGGTGGTGCTGTACGACCAGAACGACAACGACTCGGGTTTCGGCAGCAACTCGCAGGATTTCGAGGCTGATTTCGACACCTTCGACAACCAGGGTGCGGACGACTTCACGGTGCCCACGGGCGAAACCTGGACGGTCACCCAGGTCGACGTGACGGGCTCGTACTTCAACGGTGCCGGCCCGGCCATGTGGTTCAACGTGTTCTTCTATGCCGACGCGGGTGGGGCTCCTGGCGCGCTGGTCAGCAGCCAGACGAACCTGGCGTTCACCGGCGATCCGTCGGCGGCCATCCCCCTGACGACCCCGGTCGAGTTGACTGAAGGCACGTATTGGGTTTCGGTCCAGGCGCGCATGGATTTCGGCGTCGGCGGCCAGTGGGCATGGGAAGACCGCACCGTGCAGTCCGGGAATGGTTCCATGTGGCAGAACCCGGGTGACGGCTTCGGTTCGGGATGTCCGACCTGGGGTCCAAAGACCACCTGCATTCCCGGTTCCAGTGTCGACTTCATGTTCCGCCTGCATGGCACCAACGGCGGCGGCGGTGGCGGTGGCTGCACGGCGCCGTCCGACGTGCCGTGGCTGTCGGCTTCGCCGGCGTCGGGTTCCCTCGCCGGTGGCGAGTCGGAAGACTCCACCATCACGGTCGATGCCTCCGCCCTCGCGGCGGGCAGCTATTCGGCGCACGTCTGCGTCGCCAGCAACGACCCGGTGAATCCGCTCATCGACGTGCCGGTCAGCGTGACGGTCACCGGTGGCGGCGGCGGCGTATTCCCGCCGGACGAGTTCTTCGACGAGGTGACGGCGCCGGCGCTGCCGGCCGGCTGGGTCAGCACCAACACCGGCGGTTCACCGTGGACGACGGTGACCACGGCGGCTGATTCGGCTCCCAACGCGGCGTTTGCGCCGGACGTGGGCGCGGTGAGCGACATGACGCTCGATTCGCCCTCGTTCACGGCCGTGGCCAACCAGACCGTGACCTTCCGTCATCGCTTCGAGCTGGAAGACACGTTCGATGGCGCGGTGCTGGAGATCTCGATCAACGGCGGCGCGTTCCAGGACATCGTGGCTGCCGGCGGTTCCTTCATGACCGGTGGCTACACCGACACCATCTCGACCAACTTCAGCAGCCCGATCGGTGGCCGCATGGCGTGGAGCGGCAACAGTGGTGGCTTCATCACCACCACGGCGCTGCTCCCGGCTGCTGCGGCAGGTCAGTCCGTCGTGCTCCGCTTCCGCACTGCGGATGACACTTCGGTCGCGGCGACTGGCTGGTGGGTGGACTCGATCCATCTCGATGTCGACGTCGGCCCGACCGAGCCCGAGATCCAGGTCACGCCGACGTCGCTCGGCTTCACCGTGGACGAGGGCGCGACCGGCAGCGACACGCTGACGGTGGCCAACGTGGGTGGCGGCACGCTGACGTACAGCATCAGCGAGGCGGAAACCCCGGCCGACGCACCCAAGCCGACCAGCTTCCTGACGGCGCGTGCGATGGCGCACTCGAAGGCGATCGTCAACGGCGACGTGGCGGCGATGACCGGTACGCTGAGCCGCAGCATCTTTGCCGATGGCAAGATGCGTGGCACGCCGATCGTGCTGGGTGACACGCAGATCTCGCAGATGGCCGACAACACCCCGGGCGACGAAGGCGTGTCGTGCGGCATTGCCGGCACGAGCACGGCGGACAACAGCTGGTGGCGCCGGTTCTACTTCAACGAGCACCCGGCGGTGGGCCCGACGGCGGAGATCTCGAGCGTGACGATCAGCTCGGGTGGTACCGGTGCCCAGGGCCTGCCCTTCACGATCAACCTGTACACGATCGATCACAGCGTGGCGGTCAACACGATCCCGACCGGTTCGCTGACCCTGATCGGCAGTGCGACGGGCACGATCGACATGGGCTTCCAGACGGTGACGGTGCCGGTGACCGGTACGGTTGCCGACACCGTGGGCAAGGACCTGGTGGTCGAGTGGCACACCGACGGCATCGACAACGGCACCGGGTCGTTCTTCCCGGGCGCCAACGCGACGCCGGAGACGCACCCGACGTTCCTGTCGTCCGAGACCTGCGGCATCAGCGAGCCGACCACGGCGGCCAACATCGGCTTCCCGGACTTCCACCTGGTGATGATCGTCAACGTCGGCGAAGGCGGTCCTGCCGCTTGCGACAGCCCGTCGGACGTGCCCTGGCTGAGCGTCGCGCCCTCCAGCGGTTCGCTGGCGGGTGGCGAGTCGGCCGACTCGACGGTGACCGTGGACGCCGGCAGCCTCGCGGCTGGCAGCTACTCGGCGAACCTGTGCGTCACGAGCAACGACGCGGCGACCCCGCTGGTGACGGTGCCGGTCTCGCTGACGGTGCAGCCGGTGGTGGGTGATCCGTGCAGTGCGGCGGACACCAT
>JAEZQS010000265.1 GCA_023412995.1 Pseudomonadota bacterium | reverse complement strand
GCCCTGGCCGATGCCGGCCAGCAGGGCGGCCCGCCACGGCTCGCGCTCGATGCCGCGCGCGGCGAGCCAGGCCGGGTCGAACAAGGTCTCGGCGTAGCGTTCGCCGCGATCGCACAGGAGCGTCACGATGCTGCCGCGCTCGCCGCGCGCGCGCATCGCCGCGGCGAGACGGAGGCAGGCCACCAGGTTGGTGCCGGACGAGCCGCCGTAGCGGCGCCCGAGCAGGTCTTCCAGCAGCCAGGCCGCGGCCACCGATGCCGCATCGTCGACCTCCACCACCTCGTCCACCACGTCGAACAGGAAGCCCGGTTCGACACGCGGGCGGCCGATGCCTTCGATCACGGTTGGGCGCGTGGCCCGGGCGTCGGTGCGGCGCGTGCGCCAGCCGCTGGCGAAACCGCTGCCGGTCGGATCGGCCACGCACAGGCGGGTGTCGAGGCGGCGGTAGCGCAGGTAGCGGCCGATGGTGGCGGAGGTACCGCCGGTGCCGGCGCCGCACACGATCCAGGCCGGCTGCGGGTGCGCTTCGGCCGCGAGCTGCCCGATGATGGATTCGGCGATGTTGTTGTTGCCGCGCCAGTCGGTGGCGCGCTCGGCAAGGCCGAACTGGTCGAGATGGCAGGCGCCACGCGCTGCATGCGCGGCAGCGCGCTCGTGCACGCGCGCGGGATCCTCGACCAGGTCGCACTCGCCGCCGAGGGCCTGCACGTCGCGGATCTTGCGCGGCGCGGTGCAGGCCGGCATCACCGCAATGAAGCGCAGGCCGAGCAGGCGCGCAAACCAGGCTTCCGAGATCGCGGTGCTGCCGGAGGACGCGTCCACCACCGTCTGCCCTTCCCGCAAACGACCGTTGCATAGGGCATACAGGAACAGCGAGCGCGCCAGGCGGTGCTTGAGGCTGCCGGTGGGATGCGCCGCCTCGTCCTTGAAGTAGAAATCGATGCCGCTGAAGGCAGGAAACGCCAGCTGCAGCAGGTGGGTGTCGGCGGAACGGGCGGCCTCGCGCGCCAGGGTGGCGAGCGCCTCGTGCACCCACGCGCGCCCGGCGCCGGCTTCGCTGGGCAGGTGCATGGCGGAAAGCGCGGTCATGACACCCTCGCCGGCGGAGCCAGCGCGTCCAGCCGCCGCCCGAGGTAGTCGAAGTAGGCCCCGAGGTAATCGGTCCCGCCTTCGGCGCCGACGAGGTAGGGGTTCATCAGCGTGTGGCGCAGGATCAGCAGCGGCTCCGTGGCGTCGTCGCCATGTCCGGCATCGAGGCCGAGCGCCGCCAGGATGCGTCCGGTTTCGGCCTCGCCGACGAGTTCGGGCCGCAGGGTCGTGACCGAGCCGAAGAACTCGCGCGTCTGCAGCGGCTGCTGCGGGTCGGCGCGCAGGCTGTCGTGCAGCGCGCGCAGGAACGCGTTCGCTGCCGCGACCGACGCGTTGTCGTGCGGGTTCAGTGCGAGGCAGACGAGGTTGCTGTCGGGCGCGAACGGCACCAGAACCTGCACATGGCCGGCCTGGCGGGCAGCGAACGCCTGTGCCTGGGCATGGAAGGCTTCGGCCGCACGCACCGTCTGCGCCGGCAGCCGCCCGAAATGCGCATGGTCGAGCGGCAACACCTTGTGGGTGACGTACACCGCGGCGGCCATCGCGCCGCTGCGCGAGCCTTCCGGGATGTACTGGCCGAGGTTGCGGTAGCGCGCCAGGTAGCCGGCCGGCGTGCCGGCATGGAAGACGTAGTCGGCGCGCTCGGCGAGCAGCGCGAGCGCGCGGTGGTCGCGGCATACGAAGGCGCCGGCCCCATAGGGCAGGTAGCCGAGCTTGTGCGGATCGACCGTCACCGAATCGGTGTCGCCGAGGGCACCGAAGGCGGCGTGCACGGGCCCGGTGGGAAAGTGTTCGAACGACGCCGCGACGTCTTCCCGCGGGCGCAGGCTGCCGTCGGGCTGGCGGAACAGGGTCGCGAGATAGCCACCCCACGCGGCGTCGACGTGCACGCTGAAGCCGAGCCCCTGCGCCAGCGCACGGGCGCGCGCGGCGATGATTCCGTCGATCGGGTCGATCGTGCCGTACTCGGTGCTGCCCAGCACGCCGATGCAGGCCAGCACCGGCTGGTGCCCGCGCGCGCAGGCGTCGAGGGTCGCCTCGAGCGCGTCCACGTCCAGGCGCATCGCGCGGGTCGGCAGCAGGCGCAACTGGTCGCGGCCGAGGCCAAGCAGCTTGCAGCCCTTGCTCCACGAGTAATGGGCGGTGACCGGCGCCAGCACCAGCGGCACGCGCAGGTCGGCGTGCTGGTCGAAGAAGCCGGCCAGGCCGCGCTGCTCGATGCGTTCCGCCTCGACCCGCGCGTGCCAGGCCTGGCGTTCGCCGGCGGGCAGCGTCGCCAGCCACGCGCGCCATGCCTCGAGCAGGGCGATGCCGGCGGCGGGCGCGAGGTTGAATGCCGCCCAGTCATCATCGGGCAACGCGATGGCGGTAACGCCGGCTGCGCGCAGGGCCACCGGAAACGCCTTAAGCGCCAGCGCGAGGCGCAGCGCCTGGTAGTTGGCGACGGTGCCGCCGGAGGTGAGGTGGCCTACCGCGCAGTCGGCGCGGGCGGGGTCGTGCGGGTAGCCGAGCATGCGCGCCAGCTGCAGGCCGACCTGCACTTCCATGTCGACCGTGACCGGCGCCGCGTCCTCGCTCACGTTGTTGGGGTTGTAGGGGAGCGTGAGCATCTGCGCCGCGAGGCCCGGCAGCAGCAGGTCCGATGCCATGTGGCCGATGTAGCGCGGGCTGTGGAACGGCACCGACTTCTTCAGCGCTGCCGACAGCTGGTGCAGTTCGTGGCGCATGCGCGACTCGAACGCGAGGTAGTCCGGGTGGCGGGCAGCCGCGGTGGTGATGGCCGGCGGGTCTTCCGGGTGGAAGTTGCGTCGCCAGTACACGTGGTCGCGCAGGAACTCGACCACCAGCTTCTCGAGCAGGGTGTCGTTCTCGCCATACGGGCCGAGGAAGCAGGCATCGAGTGCATGGTCGCGCGGCGTCGCGCCGCCGGGTGGCGGCTCGTTGGCCGCCGCCGCGAGCGGCGAGGCGGCATCCAGCGGCAGTTGCATCACGATTGCTCCCACGGCAGCACCCTCGCCCGACGGTGCGTCGGAACCTGCCGCCACTCTCCCGCAGTGCCGCTGGCGCGACGCTGACATGCGTCAAGGAATGGACCGGAGCTGTCCGGCATCGCTGCGGCGAAGCGCCGCAGGCGCCCGAGCGTGGCGCGGGTGCGGGGTCAGCCCGTCGCGCCGGGGATGCCCGGGGTGTCCAGTGGCAGGCGCAGCCGGCGGATGCCGTCCGCGTCGGGTGGCGGCAGGGCGCCGGCACGCAGGTTCACCTGCAACGCCGGCAGCAGCAGGCGCGGCACCGGCAGGGTGGCATCGCGCGCCTCGCGCAGCGCCACGTAGACGTCTTCCGCGCAGCCGCCGGCCAGGTGGGTGTTGCCGGCCTCTTGCGCCGCCACCGTGGCGTGCGCCTGCGGCGGGCGCGTCGCGGGTGGATAGTCGTGGCAGAGGAACAGCCGCGTTGCCGCCGGCAGCCCGAGCAGGCGCCGGATCGAGCGATGCAGCGTGCGGGCATCGCCGCCGGGAAAATCGCAGCGGGCGGTGCCCAGGTCGGGTGCGAACAGGGTGTCGCCGATGAATGCGGCGTTGCCGACGAGATACGTCATGCCATCGGCCGTGTGGCCCGGCGTGGCCAGCAACCGCGCCTGCAGCGTGCCGATGGCGAGCACGTCGCCGTCGTCGAACAGGCGGTCGAACTGGCTGCCGTCGCAGCGGAATTCCGGCTCGAAGCCGAACAGCGGTGCGAAGTGCTGCTGCACGGCGATGATGCCGCGACCGATGCCGGTGCGCGCCCCGGTCTGCTGCTTCAGCCAGTGCGCCGCGCTGAGGTGGTCCGCGTGCGCGTGGGTCTCGAGGATCCAGTCGACGGCGACACCGCGTTCCTGCGCGAACGCCAGCACCCGCGCGGCCGACTTCGTGCCGGTGCGCGCGCTCGCGGGTTCGAAATCGAGCGCCGGGTCGATGATGGCGCCGTGCCCGCCATCCCGGTCCCACACGAGGTGCGTGAAGCTGCCCGTGGCGGCGTCATGGAAGCTGTGGACCTGCGGCGTCATGCCCATCGTCCTGCCGATCTAGAATCCAATCCCCAATCCCCAATCCCGGCCTCTCACCGATGCAGCAGGTTGCGTGCGACCTCGCGCAGCCCCGCCGGGTCGCCCAGCGTCAGCTCGCGTCCCTCGACGCTCAGCAGTCCGTGGTCCTGGAACCGGCGCAGCACGCGGCTGACGGTCTCCGCGGCAAGGCCGAGGTAATTGGCGATGTCGCTGCGCGACATCGCCAGGTGCAGGCTGGTGGCGGAAAAGCCGCGCGCGGCGTAGCGCGCGGAAAGATCCAGCACGAACGCGGCGAGGCGTTCGTCGGCGGAGGATTCCTGGTTGCGCAGGGCAGCGTCGCCGATGTCCTTGCTGAGGCGGCGGAAGAGTTCCTTCTGTACCTCGGGGATGCGCGCGGCAAGCGTCGCGAGTGCTGGGAAGGAGAAACGGCAGACCTCGACCGTGTCCAGCGCCACCGCATCGCACGGATAGATTTCCGGGTGGATCGCGTTGAGCCCGACCAGCTCGCCCGGCAGGTAGAAGCCGAGGATCATCTCGCGCCCGTCCATGTCCACCAGGCGCGTCTTCACGGTACCTGCGCGCACCGCGTAGATGGCGGCAAAGCGGTCGCCGGTGCGGAAGATCGACGCGCCGGGCCGGTACGGCCCGACGTGCTCGACCAGGCAGTGCAGCTCCGTCAGGCCGATCTTGTCGACGCCGCGCCCGACGCACACCGATCCGAAGGCGCAAGTCGAACAGAAGGTGTACTCGTTGCCGTCGTTGGCGATGGGGTTGCCGGGGAGGAGGCGTCCCGGGGCGTTCGGCTCGTCTTGACCCATGCGGCGGGGGTCCCGGTTCGCGCCCTCACACCGCGCGCGAATAGCGGATGTCCGGGCTTTCCAAGTAGGCGTCGAAACAGCGCGCGATGTTGCGCAGCAGGAACTGCCCGCGCGCCGTCACCGTGATCCGTCCCGGCGGACATTCGACCAGCCCGTCGGCTGCCAGGGGGCCCAGCAGCTCGAGCGAGCGGCGGAAGTACACCCCGAAGTCTACAAGATGGCGCGCCTCGAATGCCGGGATGTCGAGCGTTCCGGCGCACATCAGGCGCTGGATCAGGTCGGCCCGGATCACGTCGTCGCTGTCCAGGCGCAGGCCGCGGGCCACCGGCAGCCGACCGTTGTCGATTGCCGCGTAAAAGCCGACGAGGTCCTTGGCATTCTGGCTGAAGGTGGGGCCGACGTGGCTGATGGCGCTCATCCCGAGCCCGACCAGGTCGCAAGCGGCATGGGTGGAGTAGCCCTGGAAATTGCGCTGCAGCGTGCCCGCCGCGGCGGCCTGCGAAAGGTCGTCGTCGGGCAGGGCGAAATGGTCCACGCCGATGTAGCGGTAACCGGCCGCGCACAGGCGCTCGACCGCCAGCTGCAGCAGCGACAGCCGGGTGGAGGCGTCCGGGAGTTCGTACTTGTCGATCTGCCGCTGCGCGCGGAAGCGCTCGGGCAGGTGCGCGTAGCCGTAGGCGGCAATGCGCTCCGGGCGCAATGCCACCACCTGGTCGAGCGTGCGCGCAAACGATTCCGGCGTCTGGCGTGGCAGGCCGTAGATGAGGTCGAGGTTGATCGAGCGCACGCCGCCGGCGCGCGCGCCATCCATCACCGCCGCGGTCTCGGCGACGCTCTGGATGCGGTTGACCGCCTTCTGCACCGCCGGATCGAAATCCTGCACGCCGATCGAGATGCGGTTGATGCCGGCCTCGGCGATGCGCTGGGCGTAGTCGTGATCGCAGAAGCGCGGGTCGAGCTCGGCGCCGAACTCGCGCGCGGCGGCGCGGGTGAACGAGAACTGGCGGCCAAGCGTGTCGATGAGTTCGAGGAACTGGTCGGCGGAAAGGAAGTTGGGCGTGCCGCCGCCGAAGTGCAGCTGGGCGACGCTGCGGTCGCGGTCGAACAGCGCCGAGACCTGCTCGATCTCGCGGTAGAGCCGCGCCAGGTAGCTTTCCGCCTTGCCCTTGTCGCGTGTGATGATGCGCGCGCAGCCGCAGTAGTAGCAGGGCGACATGCAGAAGGGGATGTGGACGTAGATCGAGAGGTCGCGCGGGATCGGGTCGTCGTTGGAGCGGGTGATCGCGCGGCGCAGGTCGGCCTCGCCGAAGCCGGGCGTGAAATGCGGCGCGGTCGGGTAGGACGTGTAACGCGGCGCGTTGACGTCGTAGCGGGCGACCAGTTCACGGTCGAAGGCGGGGGAAGGGGCGTGCGTGTCCATGGCTGCAGGATCGCCGCTGCGGGGTGGGCGCGCATTGACCCGGGTCAAACCGCCCCTTCGCGCGCAAGCGGCAGGCGGGCTCGGCGGTATCGCCGCGGATCGCGCCAGCCAGCGCGGGTTCGGTCGCGGCGTGGCAGTGTGCGCAACCACGCCTCCGTACCGCAGGAATCCCGCCATGGCCGATCCCTCCATCAGCCAGACCGGCCGCCACGGCACCGTCGCGACGCTGCCGGCGGCGCTGCGCTCGCGCATCGTCGCCGAGGCGGCCGACCTGCGTGCGGCCAGTCCGGCCTTTGCGCACTGGGCTGCCGGGCACGGTCCGGTGGTGCACGATGCGCTGACCCAGTGGCGCCTGCACGAGCTGGCCGGGCGCGTCGCGCGCGCCGGCGGCGTGTCGTACGAGGAGGCGTTCGCTCGCTGCGCCGCCGCCGACCGGCTCGCCAGCGCAGGCCTGTGGCTGGTGGTGCACATGACCTATGCGCGCCAGGTCCACGTCGATGGCACGCCGCTCGCCGCGGAAGACTTCAAGGAGGACCCGCAGGGCCACACCGGCGGGTCGCTCAACATGGTTCCGGCCTACGTCGGCTACCTGCTCGCCAATGCACTGGCCGGTCATACCCGAGGCTGGCTGATGGGGCAGGGCCACTGCGTCGCGGCCATCGACGCCACCAACGTGCTCGCCGGCAACATGGGCGCCAGCCACGCGGCGCGCTACGACCGCAGCGAGGCCGGGCTCGGCCGACTGGTACGCGACTTCTACGACCGTCGCGTCACCACGGACGGGCATCCGCGCTCGCCGCTCGGCTCCCACGTCAACGCGCATACCGCGGGTGGCCTGATCGAGGGCGGCTATCTCGGTTTCGCCGAGCTGCTCTACCCGCACATGCCGTTGCCGGGCGAGCGCCTCGTGGTGTTCCTCAGCGACGGCGCCTTCGAGGAACAGCGTGGCGGCGACTGGGCGCCGCGCTGGTGGCGCGGGGCGGACTCAGGCCTGGTGGCGCCGATCATGATCCTCAACGGCCGCCGCATCGAGCAGCGCACCTCCATTGCGCAGGAAGGCGGCGAGGCCTGGTTCGAACACCACCTGCTGCTGAACGGCTTCGATCCGATCGGGCTCGATGGACGCGACCCCGCCAGCATCGCGTGGGGCATCGCCGAGATGGAGGAGCGCGCCGGGGCGCGCATCGCCGCCGCCGGCGCGGCGGCACCGCGACTCGCCTGCGGCATCGCCCAGGCGCCCAAGGGCTACGGCTTCCCCGGCGCCGGCACCAACCGCGCGCACAACCTGCCGCTGCCCGGCAACCCGGCTCACGATGCCGCCGCGCGTGCGCTGTTCAACGAGGCGGTCGCCAGCCTGTACGTCCCCGTGGCCGAACTGGATGCCGCGATCGGCACGTTGTCCACCCACGTCGCGCAACACCGCCCGCGCGAACGCGACAACGTGTTCGCGTCGCGCGAAGTGGCGCTGCCGGTGCTGCCACCCTTCGACTGGCACGCGACGGGGGCGGGCGCGGTATCGCCCATGGCGGCGATCGATCGCGCCTTCCTCGCCATCGTGCAGGCCAACCCGCAGCTGCGCCCGCGCGTCGGCAATCCGGACGAGCTGCGCAGCAACCGCCTCGACCACACGCTCGACGCCCTGAAACACCGCGTGGACGAGCCGGAGGAAGGCGTCGCCGAGTCGAGCACCGGCGCCGTCATCACGGTGCTGAACGAGGAAGCGGTGATGTGCGCCGCGCTCGGCAACAAGGGCGGCATCAACCTCGTCGTGACCTACGAGGCGTTCGCGGTGAAGATGCTCGGCGCGCTGCGTCAGGAGATCGTCTTTGCGCGCCACCAGCGCGAAGCCGGCCACGGGCCCTGCTGGCTGACGGTGCCGCTGGTGCTGACCTCCCACACGTGGGAAAACGGCAAGAACGAGCAGTCGCACCAGGACCCGACGCTGGCGGAAGCACTGCTGGGCGAAATGGCCGACAGTGCGCGCGTGCTGTTCCCGATCGACGCCAACAGCGCGGCGGCCATGTTGCGCGCCGCCTACCGCACGCACGGGCGCATCGCAGCCATGGTGGTTCCCAAGCAGCCGCTGCCGGTGCTGCTGGAGCCCGAGCGCGCCGAGCGCCTTGCGCGCGATGGCGCGCTGATCGTCGAGGGG